>NZ_VWWG01000102.1:0-25305 GCF_011753085.1 Burkholderia sp. Tr-862 | reverse complement strand
GCGCATCGCGCGGGCCGTCGCGGCGTCGAAAGCGAGGCCGGGCGCCGCGCGCCGCAGCAGCGAGCGCAGCGGCGCGTACTCGGGACAGCAGTCGGCAACCCGCCGCGCCCAGTCGCCGTCGAACCAGACGACGAGGGCGACTTCCGGCGCCTCGCGATCGATGCGCGCGTTCGACGACCACGTATGCGGCAGGTTGGGCGGCACGAGCACCAGGTCGTCGTCCGTGTAGCGGGCGACGTGATCGCCGACGAAGCGTCGGCCGCGGCTGTTCAGTGTCAGCGTCAGTTCGTACTCGGGATGACGATGCCATTCGAACGGAATGCGCGCGAGCTGGCGGTGGTACACGCGGATCGAACAGCCGGGGGCGAACGCCACATGCTCGTACTGCGGTTTCATCGCGACCTCCGGTCGAGCGCGGCAACGCGCCGTGGCATGATCGTGATCGATCGTCACGACGGAGCGATGCCATGTTTTCACATGTTTGCGTGGGCGTCCGCGATACCGCGCGCGCGTCCGACTTCTACGCGCCGCTGTTCGCGGAACTCGGGCTGCGTCTGAAATTCAGCGAGCCGGACGGCTGGTCGGGCTGGATGCCGGCCGACGCCGACCGCCCGCTGTTCTTCTTCGGCCGGCCGCTCGACGGCCGCCCGCCGGAACCGGGCAATGGCCACACGATCGCGTTCGACGCGCAAACGCGCGCGCAGGTCGACCGCTGTCATGCGCTTGCACTGCAGCACGGCGGCACCTGCGAAGGGCCGCCGGGCCTGCGGCCGCACTATCACCGCGACTACTACGGCGCGTATTTCCGCGACCCGGACGGCAACAAGCTGTGCGTGGTCTGCCATCGTCCGGAGTAGCGAGCCGGTTGTCAGGATTGTATCGATTGTTGGCCGAATAGTGTCGATTGCGACCGTGCGTCGGCCGTACGCTGAGTACTGGTCACGACACGATTCCATGAGGAGACAGCGATGCACCTGACGATCGACGATTTGCCGGCCGCGATCCGCACGGCGAAAAGGGCGCTGCGCGCCGACCTGCCGGGTTACGCAGCCACGTTCCGCGAGCTGGAGGGCGATATCGCGCGGCAGGTCGACGCGATCCGCCGCGCACACGCGCACGGCCATGACGTGATTCCGGTGCTGCGGTTCGCGGATATCGCGAACGGCACCGTCGATCCGCAGGCGATCGCCGTGATCCGCACGCACGGTGCGGCGGTGATCCGCGGCGTGTTCGACGCGGCGCAGGCGCGTGACTGGAATGACGAGATCGGCGCCTACCTGGATGCGAACCGCTTCGCCGAGCGGCTGGATGCGCGTGCCGAGGACCGCTATTTCGGCAATCTCGCGTTGGGCAAGCCGCAGATCTACGGCGTCTACTGGTCGAAGCCGCAGGTGGCCGCGCGCCAGTCGCCGGCACTCACGCAGGCACGCGTGTTCATGAACCGCCTGTGGCGGCATGCGGACGGTCAGCGCATGCATGTCGATCCCGACCAGGTGCCGGCCTACGCGGACCGGATCCGCCGCCGGCCGCCGGGCTCCACGTCGCTCGGGCTGTCGCCGCATGTCGACGGCGGCTCGGTCGAACGCTGGCTCGGCGCGAATTTCCGGCAGGTCTATCGCCACGTCCTCGCCGGTCGCTGGCGCGATTACGACCCGTTCGACGCCGCGTTTCGTCCCGATGTCGAGGAGATTCCATCGCCGGCCGTATGCTCGATGTTCCGCACGTTCCAGGGCTGGACCGCGCTGACGCCGCAGGGGCCCGGCGACGGCACGCTGCAGTTGATTCCGGTTGCGAACGCGATGGCGTACGTCGTGCTGCGCGCGCTGCAGGACGACGTCGCCGGCGACGATCTGTGCGGCGCGCGTCCGGGCCGCGCGCTGTCGATCCTGCCCGAATGGCATGCGCTGCTGCTCGACGCGCTGGTGCCGATTCCGCATATGGAGCCGGGCGATGCCGTGTTCTGGCACGGCGACGTCGTGCACGCGGTCGAGGATGCGCATCGCGGCAGCGGCGACAGCAACGTGATGTACATCGCGGCCGCGCCCGGCTGCGCGAAGAACGACGCCTACCTGCAGCGCCAGCGGCTCGCGTTCCTGCGCGGCGACAGCCCGCCGGATTTCCCGGCCGATCATTTCGAGGTCGAATTCGACGGCCGGGGCGGCGAGCCCGACCTCACGGCGCTTGGCCGTGCGCAAATGGGGTTCGAGCCGGTCGCTGCATGACGGATGCAGCGGACGCAGTGGACGCTCCGGCACGCGGCATCAGTCGATCGCGCCGGTGTGCCGGCAGTCTGCCGAATCCGCTGCGTTCCGCGTTCAATTCGACGCGATCGGCTGCGCGCGTGCCCGAAATCGACGCGAATTGCGCAATTTGGCTTCCGATAATGGTCCGGACACAACGCAGCTGCCCCGTGCGCCGCACGGGGGCAGCGTGACCATGGAGGAGTCGATGCAATTCACGCAAGCGATCGTTCGCCGTCCCGCGCCGTCCTGTGGCGCGGGTCTTACCACCGCCACGCTCGGCGCGCCCGACTACGACAAGACGCTCACGCAGTTCCACGCCTACTGCGACGCGCTGCGCGGGCTCGGCGTCGCGCTGACCGAGCTGCCGCCGCTCGACGCATTCCCCGATTCGCATTTCGTCGAGGACGTCGCCGTCGTGACGCCCGAATTCGCGGTGATCACGCGCCCCGGCGCGCCTGCGCGGCGCGGCGAGACGGTGCACATCGAAGCCGCACTCGCCGCGCATCGCGACCTGCTGCCGATGCAGCAAGGCCGTCTCGACGGCGGCGACGTGATGCTGGTCGGCAAGCGCTTCTACATCGGCCTCACGGGCCGCACCGACGCCGAAGGCATCGCCGCGTTCGAATCGCTGGTGTCGCGCTACGGCTATTCGGTCATCGCGGTGCCGGTCGGCGCGGGCCTGCATCTGAAGTCGGTCGTCAACGCGCTCGGCGACGACACGCTGCTCGTGACCGAGGCGCTGGCCGCGCATCCGGCGTTCGCCGAGTATCGTCGGATCGCGATCTCGGCCGCCGACGAATATGCGGGCAACACGCTGCGCGTGAACGGCACGCTGATCACGCCGGCCGGCTATCCGCGCGTGCACGACGCGATCGGCTCGCTCGGGCTGCCTCTGCAAGTGATCGACACGAGCGAGTTCCGCAAGATGGACGGCGGCCTGACCTGCCTGTCGCTGCGCTTCTAGCCGATTGGCGCGCGGCCGCTTCGGCCGGATAATGTGGCCCCCGCGCGGAAACGGAGGAGACGCTCCGCGCACCAGCCACGACCCGACCGGAGCGAACGCGGATGACCGACAAGAAGATGCAGCTCGACAAGATCGATCTCCGGATCCTCGACATCCTGCGTACCGACGGACGGATTTCGTACCGCAAGCTGTCGGAGCTCGTGAACCTCACGCCGCGTCCGTGCCAGGCGCGCGTGGAGCGGCTCGAGGCGCTCGGCGTGATCGAAGGCTACCGCGCGGTGATCAAGGCGCCGCGCGCGACCAAGCCGATCGTCGTGATCGCGCAGATCGTGCTGGCCGATCACGGGCGTTCGCAGGCTCCGTTCGAGGAGGAAATGCGGACCAATCCGGCCGTGCTCGACTGCTGGCTCGTCAGCGGCACGTTCGATTTTCTCGTGCGGCTCGCATGCGAGGATCTCGACGAATACCGGCGGATCGCGAACGTGTGGCTGGAAAGCCCGCGGTTCCGGATCGAGAAGATCGTGACGACCGCCGAGCTGCAGGCGATCAAGCGCAGCATCGTCTGACGCGGCAGTGCGCGTCGGGGCCGCCGGTATCGAACGAGCGGCCCGGCGGGCAGAACCGGTTTTCGAAGCGAATAACCGGGTCGATCGATTGGTATTCCGAATCAATTCGAGTGGCCCGATTCCAATCAGGGTGAATACTATGGATGCTTTGCAAGCGGCAGCGCAGACGGCCGCGCCGTCCGGGACGGCGCTCAAGCGCCGGCTGCAGGGCCGCCACATCGCGATGATCGCGATCGGCGGCTCGATCGGCACGGGGCTGTTCGTCGCGTCGGGCGCGTCGGTCGCGCAGGCGGGGCCGGGCGGCGCGATCGCCGCGTATATCGCGATCGGGCTGATGGTCTATTTCGTCGTCACCGGGCTCGGCGAGATGGCCGCGCTGATGCCGGTGTCGGGCTCGTTCGCGATCTACGGCGAGAAATACGTCGACGAAGGCTTCGGCGTCGCGCTCGGCTGGACCTACTGGTACAGCTGGGCCGTGACGATCGCGATCGAGCTGGTCGCCGCGCAGATCGTGATGCGCTACTGGTTTCCCGCGATACCGGGCGTATGGTGGGGCGCGGGGTTCCTGGTGCTGATCTTCCTGCTGAACACGCTGTCCGTGCGCGGCTTCGGCGAATCGGAATACTGGTTCTCGCTGATCAAGGTCGTCACCGTGATCGCGTTCATCGCGGCGGGGTTGCTGATCGCGGCCGGGCTGCTCGGCAACGGGCATCCGGTCGGCTGGCGCAACTTCAGGACCGGCGACGCGCCGTTCGTCGGCGGCGTGCACGCGATGATGAGCGTCGCGCTGATCGCGGGTTTCTCGTTTCTCGGCACCGAGCTGGTCGGGATCACGGCCGGCGAATCGGAAAACCCGCGCAAGACGATCCCGCGCGCGGTTAAGCAGATCTTCTGGCGGATCATGCTGTTCTACGTGTTCGCGATCTTCGTGATCGGCCTGCTGGTGCCGTACACCGATCCGAACCTGCTGAAGAGCGACGTGACCGATATCGGCGTGAGTCCGTTCACGCTCGTGTTCAGCCACGCGGGCTTTCCGCTCGCGGCCGGCGCGATGAACCTCGTGATCCTGACGGCCGTGCTGTCGGCCGGCAATTCCGGCACGTATGCGGCCACGCGGATGCTGTACAACCTCGCGGCGGAGGGCCGTGCGCCCGCGATGTTCGCGACGCTGTCGCCGGGCGGCGTGCCGCGCAACGCACTGTACGCGACGATGGCGGTGGGCGGGCTGTGCTTTCTCACGTCGCTGACCAACAACCAGAGCGTCTATCTGTGGCTGCTCAATACGGTCGGCATCACCGGCTTCATCGCGTGGCTCGGCATCGCGGTCTGTCATTACCGGTTCCGCAAGGGCTTCCTGAAGCAGGGCTACCGGCTCGATCAATTGCCGTACCGCGCGAAGTGGTTTCCGTTCGGGCCGCTGTTCGCGATCGCGATCTGCATCGTGATCTCGCTCGGGCAGGATTACCAGGCATTCTTCGCGACCCGTATCGACTGGATGGAAGTGCTGTCGATCTATGTGTGGATCCCGCTGTTCGTCGCGATCTGGTGGGCGTATCGCCGCGTGCGCAAGAGCCGGCTCGTGCGGTACGAGGAGATGGATATCGGGCCGTGGCTCACGCGCTCGGTCGAGGCCGTCGACGCGGCGCTGATGCAGCACGGGCAGCACGGGCAGTCGCGCTGAACGGCGGGCGTGCGCCGCAGTTGCGCGAGCATGGCGCACGCCCCAGCCTGGCGATCGCGATCGACGAATGGCGCGAGACACGGACCGACGGTGAAGGGCGGCGCACGGTGCGGCGCTCGACGGCCGTGGTCCGGCGTGAAGCGGATGGGCTGACCGTGTGGCGTCATCTTCACGAGACGCCGGTCCGCGCCTGAGTCGACGCTACTTGTCCAGCTCCGGATAGTGCCGGAAGATCCCCATGTCGTTGAACGGGATGCGGCGTTCGGACTCGAGATAACGCACGACGGGCGGATGCTGCGCGACGCGATCGTGCAGGCCGACGAGTCCCTCAACCTTGCGCTCCGCGCGCTTCATCGCCTTCGGAAACGCGTAGCGCAGGCCTTCGATCAGCTGGAATATCGACAGGTCCGCGTAACTGAGCGCGCTGCCGGCGAGATAGCCGCCCTTGTGCGGATTCTGCTCGAGCACGCGATCGAAGTAGCCGAGGTATTTCGGCAGCCGGTGCGCGAGGAAATCGGCCGCGCGCTCGGCGGCCTCGGCCTTCTGGTCCTCGTAGTACAGGCCGCTGCCGATCGGGTGATGGGTGTCATGGATCTCGGTGACGAAATCGGCGACGGTCAGCTGGAGCTGATGCACCCACAGCCGCCCGGCTTCGTCGTCGGGCGCGAGCCCGAGCCGCGCGCCGAGAAACAACAGGATGTTCGCGGCCTGCCCGACGACCACGTCGCCGGCCTTCAGGAACGGCGGCGCGAACGGCACGCATTCGTCCTTCGTGCTCTCCATCATGTGCATCATCGCCGACACGCCCATGCCGCGCCCCGATTCGCGCGCGACGTCGACATAGTCGGCCTCGGCCGCCTCGAGCGCGAGCCGCACGTATTCGCCGCGGCCCTGGATTTCGGGCCAGTAATAGAGTTCATATCGCATGCATTGCTCCTGTCCGGTCGATGCGTCGGGGTTACCCGCATCGTGGTGGCGGGGAGGGCGGCCATGCGCCGCCCGTTGCGAATAGACAGTCTAGGAGATCGAGCGGGAAGTGCCGCGAGCGTCGCGTCAGGTGCTGCGCTCGCCGCGTTCGCCGCCTTCCGGGCCATGGAAGAACACCCAGGTCGAGAAGTCGTCGGAGAAGCCGGCGAAGCGGTGCGCCGTGAACGCGGGCACGAACAGCACGTCGCCGGCCGCGACGCCGCATTCGCGTCCGTCGAGGACGAATCGCGACGTGCCCGCGGCAATCACGTAGACCTCGTCGCGCGTATGCGGCGTTTGCAGGTCCTCGCCGCGCGGCCGGTACAACTCGATGTCGAGCGTGCCGTGGCGAAACAGCGTCGTGAACAGCGTGCCTTCAGCGTCGAGGCGGGCGAGCGAGTCGTTGATGCCGAGCTTCATCGTCGTGGGCTCCGGGTCCGGATCGTGGGGACGTTCAGACGTGCGTCGTCCCATCGTATGCCGGAATCCGGCTCGGAGTGAACCCCGCGATCGAGAGACGTCCGCGTGTCCGGTGCGACCCTGCAAAACTTTAATAGGTCCGGATGCAGGCTCCCGATCAGAAACGAATGCAAGGGAACAGGCCATTGTTTACAAAGAAGTTTTGACGCCGGCCACCATTGCCAATAGTAGTGCTCGAACGTGAAAATTACCGCTTCAGCTCAATTGATGCATTGCACTCGATTAGTGGTGGATACAGACGGCGCTGAAGTCATCCCGAGCACGGCGACAGTTGGTTCTGGCGCCCAACGTCGCCCGTGAAGGCGGTGGCCGCATTGCCGTGCAGCAAAGCGTGACCTTCGTGGCCAGCTTCCTCTCGGCAGTCGCGAGCCGGGTCCGCTGCCGGAAGAGTTCCGCCTCGAGCTCGACGGTGCGGCGTTGCCGATACTTGGAGATCGCGGCTGTGACGTCGTCACCGAGGGGCGCCTCGAGCAGCGCAGCGCCGAGCGCCTTCGGGAGTGACTCGAGACGCTGCCGATCGACCACACGTGCGCGATGCGACTTCGGAGAAGCCGAACTACGCAGTGCAGATGTCGTCATGGCTTTCCCGTGAGAGCCAATCGCTCAGCAGGCGGATTTTCTCTTGCTGGTCCACCCCGTTTGGATACACCAAGTAGTAGGCCATACCTGTCGTAATCGCCGCGTCGAATGGCACAACGAGTCGACGGGCAGTGACATGGTCCGCGATCAAGGTGTGGTCACTTACGGCGACACCATAACCCTCGATGGCCGCATTCGTCGCCATATCGAGTGTTTCAAAGGACAGGCCGCTGCTCGCGTCGATATGCGCGGCGCCGACATGATCCAGCCACCGTTTCCAGTCGCGATGGTCGCGCGTCGGGTGAAGCAGCGTGCAGTGGCGCAGGTCTTCCGTCTCGGCCAGTGCGTGTTTTTCCAACAGATCCGGTGAGCAGACCGGTGTGAGCAATTCATCGAACAAACGAATCGCGTGTACGTTGGAGTCCGGCGCGGCGGTGTATACGACCGCCGCGTCGAAGGGTTCCGCTCGAAAATCCACTTCGTGCCGCCAGGTCGTGGTTATCTGCAACTGAAGGTCGGGATGCTCGGTCTGGAAGCGCATGAGTTTCGGCAACAACCACTGAGTGACGCAGGTTGGCACCATCAGCGCGATCTCGGTACGGCGTCGTAACAGCCGCATCGACATCTCTTCGATGCGCGCGAAGCTCTCGCGCACGGTCGGCAACACCAACTCGCCCTCGGCGGTCAGCGCCAGGCCTTTCGGCGATCGCCTGAAGAGTGGGAACCCATAGTAGTCTTCCAGCGCGAGAATCTGCCGGCTTACGGCACCTTGTGTCAGACAGACTTCGTCGGCAGCCCGCGTAAAGCTGCCGTGGCGGGCCACTATTTCGAACAGGTTCAACGCGTTCAGTGACGGAAGTCGTCTCATCGCATCAGGTCCGGACGGATTGAAAACACGCAGGAACAAGCGAGGCCGAACTGCATCGGGTTCATCTTGCGGCGACGTTCAGTGCAGGATCTTCGCGAGGAAGTCCTTCGCGCGATCCGATTTCGGATTCGAGAAGAAATCGTCCTTGCGGTCGTCCTCGACGATCGCGCCCTTGTCCATGAAGATCACGCGATGCGCGACCTTCTTCGCGAAGCCCATCTCGTGCGTGACGACCATCATCGTCATCCCTTCCTGCGCGAGCTCGACCATCACGTCGAGCACTTCGTTGATCATCTCGGGATCGAGCGCAGACGTCGGTTCGTCGAACAGCATCGCGATCGGGTCCATCGACAGCGCGCGCGCGATCGCGACCCGCTGCTGCTGGCCGCCCGACAATTGGCCCGGAAACTTGTGCGCATGCGCTTTCAGGCCGACGCGCTCGAGCAGCTTCATGCCCTTCTCGTTCGCCTCGTCCTTGCCGCGGCCGAGCACTTTGATCTGCGCAAGCGTCAGGTTCTCGGTGATCGACAGGTGCGGAAACAGCTCGAAATGCTGGAACACCATCCCGACCTTGGAGCGCAGCTTCGACAGGTTCGTCTTCTTGTCGCCGACCGACTGGCCGTTCACGAGGATATCGCCCTGCTGGAACGGTTCGAGGCCGTTCACGGTCTTGATCAGCGTCGACTTGCCGGAGCCCGACGGGCCGCACACGACGACCACCTCGCCTTTCTTCACCTCGGTCGTGCAATCGGCGAGGACCTGAAACGGACCATACCACTTCGAAACGTTGCTGATGGAAATCATGGAAGTACCTGCATCGTAATGAGGCGCACGCGGCGCCGGTTCAGCGTGCCTTCGCGACGCGATAGCGACGTTCGAGCACACGGGCGTACCACGTCAGCGGAAAGCACATCGCGAAGTAAAGCAGCGCGACCATCGCGTAGATCGGAAACGGCTTGAATACCGCGTTGGTGATGATGTTGCCGGTCTTGGTCAGTTCGGTCAGCCCGATGATCGACGTGAGCGCGGTGCTCTTCACCGCTTGCACGAGGAAGCCGACGGTGGGTGGCAGCGCGATCTTCCACGCCTGCGGCCAGACGACGTAGCGCAACTGCTGAATCCACGTCATGCCGAGGCTTGCCGCGGCGTTCCACTGGCCGCGTGGTACCGCGTCGACACAGCCGCGCCAGATGTCGGTCAGATAGGCGCTTGCGTTCAGTGTCAGCACGACCGACGCGGCAACCCATGGCGTCACGTCGATGCCGACGAGCGGCAATCCGAAGAAGCCGAGGAACAGCTGCATCAGCAACGGCGTGCCCTGAAACAGCTCGACGTACAGGGTCACGAAGCGGCGCAGCGCCGGTGCCGCCGAGATGCGCATCGCGAGCAGCACGAACCCGGCGACGCTGCCGCCGACGAACGTGATCAGCGACAGCAGCACGGTCCAGCGCGCGGCGAGCAGCAGGTTCCATGCAATATCCTGGAAGGTGAATTCGATCATCGTGCACGCTCCGTCGGCAGGCGGGTTTCAGGGAGGCGGGAGCGGGCGCGCGACGCGACGCGGGCAACCCGTGCGCGCCGAGGCGCGGCAGCCGCACCGTGCGGCGCGCGACCCGAGAACAGCCGCCGGCCGACGCGATTGAGCAGCATGCGCAGCGCGATCGACAGCAGCAGGTAGATCGCGGTCACGACGATGTAGATCTCGAACGCGCGGAAATTGCGCGACTGGATGAAGTTCGCCGCGTAGGTCAGGTCGGGCACCGAGATCTGCGAGACGACCGCGGAGCCGAGCATCACGATCAGCACCTGCCCGAGCAGCGCGGGGTACACGTTCGCGAGCGCCTGCGGTAGCACGACGTGACCGAACACCTGCCGGCCGTGCAGCCCGAGCGCGCGCGCGGCCTGCACTTGCCCGTGCGGCACCGATTCGATGCCGGCGCGCAGGATCTCGACCGCGTAGGCGCCGAGGTTGACCGTCATGGCCAGCACGGCCGCCTGCGCCTCGTCGATATGTATGCCGATCCCGGGCAGCCCGAAGAAGATGAAGAACAGCTGGACCAGGAACGGCGTATTGCGGATCAGCTCGACGTAGGCCGCGACGAGCGCGCGCGCCCAGCGCGGGCCGGCGAGCGCGATCCACGCACCGGCGGTGCCGATCAGGCCGCCCATCATGGTGGCGGCCGCGGTGAGGCCGAGCGTCACGCCGATGCCGCGCGCGAGCATTCCGGCGTAGAGGCCGAAGTCGCTGAAGTCGAACACGTAGGTCATCGCGATGCCTTTCGTCGTGAATGCGGGGCGCAGGCGGTGCGCATCACAGGTCGGCCGGCAGTGCCGAGTGCAGCCACTTCTGCGACAACGTGTTCAGCGTGCCGTTTTTCTTCGCGCCGGCAATCGCGTCGTTGACCTTCTGCATCAGGCGCGGTTCGTTCTTGTTCATGCCGACGTGATCGGGCGAGCTGAACAGCGAGAACTTCTGCTCCGGATCGATCGACGGATGGCGCGCGATGATCGTTGCGCCGACGTCGTTGCCGACCACGAGCAGCTGCGCCTGTCCGGACAGGAACGCCGCGATCGCGCCGTTCGGGTCGTCGAAACGCTTGATCGTCGCGCTGGGCGGCGCGACCTTGCTGACGCTCAGGTCCTCGAGCGTGCCGCGCGCGACCGCGACCGATTTGCCGGCGAGATCGGCATTGCCCTTCACGGCCAGCGACTTCGGGCCGAACACCGCGAGGTAGTACGGTGCATACGCGTTCGAGAAGTCGATCACCTTCGCGCGTTCCGGCGTCTGTCCGACCGACAGCAGCATGTCGGTCTTGCGGTCGGCGAGATACGCCATCCGGTTGTCGCCGGTGACCTGGACGAGTTCGACTTTCGCGTTGAGCGCCCGGCCGATCAGATTCGCCATGTCGATGTCATAGCCCTGCGGCTTCATGTCGGGCCCGATCGAGCCGAACGGCGGGTAGTCCTCGAACACGCCGATGCGCACGACGCCCGATTTCGCGATCGTATCGAGCGCGTCGGCATGCGCGGGCGGCGCGAAGGCGGCAAGGCCCGCTGCGCCTGCACAGGCGCAGAGGAGGACGGTACGGGCGAGCAGGCGTTGCACGTGACGGGTGGCTTGGGTCGTTGCGTTCATGGTGAGATCCTCGTTGCTGCGCTGGAGAAAGGGAGGGGGATCAGGCGCCGCGGGCGGCGATGAGCTTGCATGCATGGGCGGGCAGTTCCGCGAGTACCGGCATGCCGACGTGGAGGTCGGGCGTTTCGCGCGGCGTCGTCGCGGCCGTCAGCGTGAAGCCGCGGCAGTCGATCGTCGCTTCGATCGACGCGCCGACGTCGCGCACGAACGAGATCGTGCCGGCCAGCGTATTCGGTGCTGCCGCCGACGCGTGGTCCGGGCGCACGCAGACGTCCTCGGGACGGATCAGCAGGCGCACGGCGTCGGCCGCGCGCGGCGTGTCCGGCGCGCGCCGGATCGCGAGCCGCTGTCCGCCCGGCAGGACGATCGCGTCGTCGCCGTCGCACGCGACCGGCAGGATGTTGCCGAGACCGATGAAGTCGGCGACGAACTCGTTGACCGGATCGCGATAGATGTCGAGCGGCCGGCCGACCTGCTGGATCCGGCCTTTCTCCATCACGACGATCTCGTCGGCCATCGTCATCGCTTCGCGCTGGTCGTGCGTGACCATGATCGTCGTGATGCCGAGCCGCTGCTGGAGCAGCCGGATCTCGACCTGCATCGCCTCGCGCAGCTTCGCGTCGAGCGCCGACAGCGGCTCGTCGAGCAGCAGCAGGCGCGGCGACGACGCGATCGCGCGCGCAATCGCGACGCGCTGGCGTTGCCCGCCCGACAGCTGCGTGACGAGCCGGTCGGCCATGTGCGGAAGCTGAATCAGCTCCAGCAGCTCGGCGACGCGCCGCGCCTGCGCGTCCTTGGCCGTCTTGCGCAGCCGCAGCGGATACGCGATGTTCTGCGCGACCGTCATGTGCGGAAACAGCGCGAGCGACTGGAACACCATGCCGAAGTCGCGCCGGTTGGCGGGCACGTGCGTGAGGTCACGGCCGGCAAATGTCAGGGTGCCGGAGGTCGGCGTTTCGAGGCCGGCGATGATCCGCATCAGCGTTGTCTTGCCGCAGCCGGACGGGCCGAGAAAGCAGACGAGCTTGCCGTCCGGTACCGACAGATCGACGTGATCGACCGCATACGCTTGATGGAAGCGCTTCGTCACGTTCTGGAGGATGAGCTGGGTCATGAGGGTTCCTTGCACGGCGAGGGTGAGGCGGCGCGCGTCAGAGCGCGACACCCTTGTCGCCGACGAGTTTTTCGAGCATCCAGATCAGCGCGAAGTCGATCGCGACCGTGAATACGGCGAAGCAGAACACGGTCGGGTCGAGCGACGACACGGTGCGGCTGTAGAGCCAGACCGGCAGGGTCATCGTGTCGATGCTGTACAGGAAGAACGTCACCGTGAATTCGTTGAACGACACGATGAAGGCGAACAGCATGCCGGCGAGGATGCCGGGCCGCATCAGCGGCAGCACGACGTCGACGAGCGCGCGGCGCGGGCTCGCGCCCATCACGCATGCGGCTTCCTCGAAGTCGGGGCCGATCGACGCGACCGAGGCGGCGCAGTTCTTCACTGTGAACGGCAGCGTCAGGATCACGTGCGCGACGACGAGCCGCACGATGCCGAGCTCGACCGGCAGCGCGTTGAACACGATCAGCAGCGCGAGGCCGAGCATCACGAGCGGATAGACGATCGGCAACGCGACGAGCTGCTCGACGAGCGTCTTGCCGCGGAAGCGGCAGCGCGACAGCGCGTACGCCGCGGGTACCGACACGGCGGTCGCGATCAGCATCGTCGCGACCGCGACGACGAGGCTCGTCGTCAACGCGGCGCCCATCGATTGAGCGCTGCCCGCATCGGACGACACGAACGTCTGCCATGCGGCGCGATACCAGTGCAGGCTGAAATCGCGCGGCGGGAATTCGAGCGTGCCCGATGCGCCGAGCGACATCGTGATCATCGTCAGGATGGGCAGCGCGGCGAGGAACAGCACGAGCGTCGCGAGCACACCCGTCGCGCGACCGAGGCGGCCGGGCATGGGTGCGCGCAAGAGCAGGGCATTCATCGGTTCACCTCGTCGGCACGTTGGAGGGTGCGCACGAGGCGCTGCGAAACCGCCATCACGACGAGCGTCGCGCCCATCAGCACGACGCCGGATGCCGAGGCGGCGGGCCAGTTGAGCAACGGTGCGACCTGGTCGTGCACGAGCACCGCGAGCATCGGCACGCGCCGGCCGCCGAGCAGCAGCGGCACCGCGAACGCGCTGGCGTTGTACGCGAACACGAGCAGCGCGCCGGAGACGAGGCCGGGCATCGCGAGCGGCAATGTCACGTGCCGCAGCGTCTGCCATCGGCTCGCGCCGAGCGTCGCGGCAGCTTCGTCGTACGCGCGGGACACTGCGCGCAGCGCGCTCGACAGCGGCAGCACGGCGAGCGGGAACGCGGTCTGGATCAGTCCGAGCAGCACGCCGTGCTCGCGGTACAGCAGCTGCAGCGGCCGCTCGATCACGCCGGTGGCCAGCAGCGTGCGGTTGAGCAGCCCGGCCGGGCCGAGCATCACGAGCCAGCCATAGCCTTGCAGCAGCAGGTTCACGAGCAGCGGCAGCAGCACGCCGGCGAGCAGCAGCCGGCGCGCGAGCCGCGATTCGGTGCGCGCCATCGCGAGCGCCACCGGGATCGCGAGCAGCACCGCACACACCATGCTCTGGAACGCGAGGCGCAGCGTGAGCCACAGCGAATGCATGAAGTACGGATCCGCGAGGTCGACGTAGTTCTGCAGCGTGAAGGTCCGCCATTCGTCTCCCGAAACGCCGACGCTCATTCGCAGCACCGTGAGCGTCGCGGCGGCGAGCACCGCGAGGAACGCGAGGATCGGCGCGAGCAGCAGCCAGGGCGGCACGCCGGGCAGCGCGGGCGCATCGGTGCCCGCGCTGCCCGCGCCGGCGACGGCCGGCCCTGCGTCGTGGGGGGAGGACAGGGAGGCCATGTCGTTACGCCGAGAAGAGGCCGGTGTAGCGCTTGATCCATGCCGGCTGGACTGCCGCGAGCGCCTTGTCGTCATGCAGCACGGCCTTCTCCGCGATCTGCTGCGGCGACGGCACGAACGCGCGGCTTGCCGCGGGAATCACGGCCTTGCCGTTCACGGGGCCGTTCAGGACGTCGGCTGCCATCCGGCCCTGTACGCCCGCGTCGAGCGAATGATTGATGAACGCATGGATCAGGTCGAGGTCGCCCGGGTGCGCCTTCGGAATCACGGTGAACATCAGCTGCGTCGCGAAGCCTTCCTTCATCCCGTACGTCACGCCCATCTTGTAGTCGGGCTTGCGGATCTGGTCGGGGAAGAACGCGGGCGAATAGATGCCGCCGATGTCGAGCGAGCCCGTGCGGAACAGGTCGGCGATCTGGTTAGGGTTTTCGCCGAGGGTCATCACGCGGTCCTTCAACTGCGCGAGCTTCCTGAATCCCGGATCGATGTTCTGCTGCGACCCGCCGGCCAGCTTCGCGGCGATGATCGCGAGGTCGACCGCTTCGGCCCACTCGGGTGGCGGCAGGAACAGGCGGCCCGCATACTTCGGATCCCACAGTGCCTCGTAGCTCGACGGGGCGTTTTTCACGGTCGACGTGTTGTAGATCAGCCCGTCCGACCACAGCAGGTAGCCGATGCCGAAGCCGTTCGCGCCCGTGCGGTATTGCGGCGCGACGTCCTTCAGGTTCGGCAGCCGGTTCAGGTCCGGCTTCGCGAGCAGGCCCGCGTCCGCGAGGCCGGCCGCGCCGACGCCGGCGAGCGTGATGACGTCGTAGGTCGGCCGCTCGCCCGCGGCCTTGACCTTCGCGACCATCCCCGACGTGCCGTCCGCGCGATCGGCGATCACGCGTGCGCCGGTCTGCTTGCTGAAGGTTTCCGCGATGTTGCGCAGTGCGGCCGCGCCGGTATCGTCGGACCACGTGAGCAGGCGCAGCGTCTTGCCCGAGAAGCTGCTCGACTGTGCCTTCGCAGTACTGATGAACGGCATCGGAAGGGCGGATGCAGCGAGCGCCGTGCCGAGGGTTTTGATCACCTGCCTTCTGCCCGCCTTGAAGTGTTGCATGGCCGTCTCCTGATGAACGATGCCGTGTGGTTCGATGCCGGTCGCCGAACTGCGGCGCGGGGTGTGGATGAACTGTAGGGAGGTCAAATTTCCGCAACAAACGAAATATCCGCATGCGCCGCATGACATAAACGCATGGGCCGGCGACGTCAGCGGGCCGGCATCATGACCTGCTTGATCTCCTGGAACGCGGCCAGCCCGAACGGACCGAGCTCGCGTCCGATGCTGCTGCGCTTGTAGCCGCCCCATGAGGTTTGCGGATAGATCACTTGCGGCGTGTTGATCCACACGACGCCTGCCTCGAGCGCGTCGGCGACCCGCTTGCCGCGTGCCGCGTCGTGCGTGACGACGGTTGCGACGAGCCCGTATTCGGTATCGTTGGCGGCCGCGATCGCATCGTCCTCGGTGTCGAATGCACGGACGCACAGCACCGGTCCGAATATTTCTTCACACCATAGCGCGCTGTCGGCCGGCACGTCGGCGAACAGCGCGGGCCGGATGAAGTAGCCGGGGCCGGCGAGCGCGTCGCCGCCTGTCACGAGTCGCGCGCCGTCGGCCTGACCTTGTGCGATGCGGCGCTTCACGCGTTCGTATTGCGCGCGGTTCGTCAGCGGGCCCATCTGCACGCCCGGGGCGAATGGCGGGCCGACGACGGTCGCGTCGATCCGCCGCGCGAGGCGCGCGATCAAGTCGTCGGCGAGCGGGGCGGCGACGAGCACGCGCGAGGTCGCCGAACACATCTGCCCGGCGTTGAACAGGCCGCCGCCCGCGATCAGTTCGACCGCATGATCGGGGTCGGCGTCGTCGAACACGACGATCGACGACTTGCCGCCGAGTTCGAGACCTACGCCCTTGATCGTGTCCGCGGCGGTCTTCATGACCTGTGCGCCGACCGCCGTGCTGCCGGTAAACGACACCTTCGCGACGAGCGGATGCGCGCACAGCCGGGCGCCGACGTCGTGGCCGGTGCCGGTCACGACGTTCAGCACGCCGGGCGGCAGGCCTGCTTCGGCGGCGATCGCCGTGAGTTCAAGTTCGGGCAGCGGCGTGATTTCGGATGGCTTCAGCACGACGGTGCAGCCGGCCGCGAGCGCGGGCGCAAGCTTCCACGCGGTCGTCACCATCGGGAAATTCCATGGCACGATCAGCGCGACGACGCCGGCCGGTTCGCGCCGGAGCCACGCGCGATGGTCGCCGCCGGGCAGTGCGATCTCGGTTTCGCCGTCGATGTCGAGGCGCTCCGCGAGGCCCGCGTAGTAGTCGAAGGTGGCGATCACATCCGCGACGTCGATCTCGGCTTCGGCGAACGGCTTGCCGTTGTTGAGCGACTGCAGTGTCGCGAGCCGCGTGCGACGTGCATCGACGCCGCGCGCGATCGCGCGGAGCAGGGCTGCGCGCGTGGCGCCCGTCGTGCGTTTCCAGCCGGGAAACGCGCGCGATGCGGCTTGTACGGCGCGTTCGACGTCTGCTTCGCCGCCAGCGCTGACATTGGCGAGGACTGCCTCCGTCGACGGATCGACGACGGGCAGCGTCGCGCCGCCGAAACTCGTGCACCACGTACCGTCGATGAAGTGACGCGTGTGCAGCGGCGGATCGAACGCGAGATCGGGTGTCGTGCTCATCGCTGCACCTGACCGAACCAGGTTGCCTCGTCGATTTCGATCACGGTCGGAATCGTGCGTGCTGCGGCGTCGCGCAGTGCTTCGGCCAGCGCGTCGGGTGTCGCGGCCGTTTGCGCCGCGCAACCGAAGCCGCGTGCGAGTGCCTGGAAATCGGGCGTATACGGATCGACGCCGACCGGCGTGATGTCGCGCGCGACCATGTATTTGCGGATTTCGCCATAGCCGCGGTTGTTCCAGACGATCACGATCACCGGCAGGCGGGCCTCGACTGCGCTCGCGAGCTCCGGCAATGTGAACTGCAGGCCGCCGTCGCCGATCAGGCACACGACCGGTCGCGCGGGCGCGGCGAGCTTTGCGCCGATCGCGGCGGGCAGCCCGTAGCCGAGCGTGCCGTAGCCGGTCGACGAGTTGAACCAGCTGCGCGGTGCCGGCGCATCGTGGGTGAAATTGCCGACGTAGACCGGGCTCGTCGAATCGCCGGCGACGATCGCCCCGGGCAGTGCCGCGACGATCGTGTCGATCAGCACCGCCTGCGCGAGCGCCGGCGCGTCGTGACCGGATGCGATCGCGGCGCGCACGGCAGCCACCCGCAGCGCACCCCAGCCGGCCTCGGGTGTCCGCATCGGCTTCTCGTGCACGCGGGTCGACAGCGCGCCGAGCGCGATCCGCGCATCGCCGGCAATGGCGATCTCCGCGCGGGCATTGCGCATCAGCTGCTGGGCATCGATGTCGATGCGGATCAACCGGCCGTCGATCGCGAAGCCGCCGTCGAACGTGACGTCGTAGTCGGTTTCGCCGAGTTCGGTGCCGACGGCGAGCACGACGTCGGCATCGCGGATCACCGCGCGGGTGGGCGGCAGCGACTGCGTGGAGCCGATCAGCAGCGGATGACCGGCCGGCAGCAGGCCCTTCGCGTTGATCGTCAGCGTTACCGGCGCATGCAGGCGCTCCGCGAGTTCGCGCAATTCGGCTGCTGCGTGCACCGCGCCGCCGCCCGCGAGAATCAGCGGGCGGCGCGCGCCTGCGAGCAGGTCCGCGGCCGCCGCGAGCGCATTCGCATCCGGTGCCGGTTTGGCGGGCAAGGCGAGCGGGGTGGCAGCCATCGCGTCCGCCGGCATGACGATCACGTCGAGCGGAATCTCGATGTGCACCGGCCGCGGCCGCGCGCCTTCGAAGACCGCGAATGCACGTGCGAGAACCTGCGGCAGTTCGGCCGCGTCGAGCAACGTGTGCGAGAACGCGGTGAGTCCCGCGAACACGTCGCGTTGCGACGGCAGCTCGTGCAGGCGGCCGTCGCCGCTGCCGAGTTCGCGACGCGCGTTGACGCTCGAGATCACCAGCATCGGGATCGAATCCGCGTAGGCCTGTGCCATGGCGGTCGCGATGTTGGTCATGCCCGGTCCGGTGATGATGAAGCAGACGCCCGGTCGGCCCGTGACGCGCGCGTAGCCGTCGGCCATGAAGCCGGCACCCTGTTCGTGGCGCGGCGTGACGTGGCGAATCGACGACGCGGCGAGGCCGCGATAGAGCTCGACGGTATGCACGCCGGGAATGCCGAATACGCATTCGACGCCGTAGCGTTCGAGTAGCCGGACCAGTACCTCGCCGCAGGTGGGCCACGCGTGGTTGCGTTGTACTGCATGAAAGCCGGCGGTTACTTCTTCAGCAGATCGGAAAGCGGCATCGAGATTCATCTGATGTTACCTTGCGGGGAGAGAGAATTCGCCCGCGGATACGTCGACTTCATCGGCGCGAGCCGCGTCGCGGGTCGACGTTCGGGCGTCTGGTGTCGATTGATTGTCGTGGTGGGTGCCGTCCGGGAACAATCGATAAGTTTTCATGAGCAGCATGACGGCCGCTCATGCCTCTATGTCGCCCGACGAGCTGGAATAACGAAAGGGGGTGGAGGGGTCCGTTTTTCGTTGGCAATCGAGATCAAGATCTCGCAGGCAGAATGGTCGACGCGACGGCCACTTCTCGAATCTGCATTCAGCGCATGCGATCGACGGACGCGCGCAACTGCGGCAGCACTGTTTTCGCACGACCCTCCGTCGTATCGATCGATGCGTGACCCAGCAGTGCCTGAGCGGGTCGCGGTGGGGCATGCAGATGATCGGCGACAGCGTACGCGCAGCAGCAGTGGCCGACTCGATCGCAACGTTGCGCTGACAACGCGTGTCGGACTACGAAAAGTAAGGCAGCGCTACATCGCCGCTCGCAGAGTGTCGCGCGGGCACCTTTGGCCTCTGCAACACGTACGTCAAGAACCTCGATTGGGCAAGAGGCGGAAGGAGCGCTTTCATCAATTCGTGGCATCGACGGGTGAATCCGCAGGCGGCCAGAGCCTCTGGTGATTAGTTCGTGAGACGCCTTGGAGGAGTCAGTCGGGCGGGCTGTTCACGGGCTTGGTAGCGAAAACTAATCACTTGGATGTATCACGGACTAATTGACCGGGACACCCGTTTGCCGGGTAATGCCGATACAGGTATTGGAACTACCAGCCAAACCACTGTTTTTAATGGGTTTTTTCGCGTGGCGCCTGCGCCGCGGCGCATTCTGCGTGGCATAATCGATCGCATCCGCAAGGCTTGTAGTCACAACGACCCCGCATACCCATGGCACAGACTCTCTACGACAAACTGTGGAATACCCACGTCGTCCACACCGAGGACGACGGCACGGCATTGCTCTATATCGACCGTCAGCTGCTGCACGAAGTCACGAGCCCGCAGGCATTCGAAGGGCTGAACGTCGCGCACCGCCCGGTGTGGCGCATCAGCGCAAACCTGGCCGTGTCGGACCACAATGTTCCCACCACGGATCGCAGCCACGGCATCGCCGATCCGGTCTCGAAGCTGCAGGTGGACACGCTCGACGCGAACTGCGACGCGTTCGGCATCACGCAGTTCAAGATGAACGACGTACGCCAGGGCATCGTGCACATCATCGGGCCGGAGCAGGGCGCGACGCTGCCGGGCATGACGATCGTCTGCGGCGATTCGCACACGTCGACGCACGGCGCGTTCGGTGCGCTCGCGCACGGCATCGGCACGTCGGAAGTCGAGCACGTGCTCGCGACGCAAACGCTGCTGCAGAAAAAGAGCAAGAACATGCTCGTGAAGGTCGAGGGCGCACTGCCGCGCGGCTGTACCGCGAAGGACATCGTGCTCGCGATCATCGGCAAGATCGGCACGGCCGGCGGCACGGGCTACGCGATCGAATTCGGCGGCTCGACGATCCGCGCGCTGACGATGGAAGGCCGGATGACCGTCTGCAACATGGCGATCGAAGCCGGCGCGCGCGCGGGCATGGTCGCCGTCGACGACACGACGATCGACTACCTGAAGGGCCGTCCGTTCGTGCCGACCGGCGCGGAATGGGACCAGGCCGTCGAGTACTGGCGCGAATTCAAGTCCGACGAAGGCGCGCAGTTCGACCGCGTCGTCGAGCTGAACGCGGCCGAGATCGTCCCGCAGGTCACGTGGGGCACGTCGCCGGAAATGGTCACGTCGATCGACGGTCGCGTGCCCGATCCCGAGCGCGAGAAGGATCCGGTCAAGCGCGACGCGATGGAACGCGCGCTGGCCTACATGGCGCTCGAGCCGAACACGCCGATCGAGTCGATCAAGGTCGACAAGATCTTCATCGGTTCGTGCACGAATGCGCGCATCGAGGACATCCGCGCGGCCGCGTATGTCGTGAAGAAGCTGAACCGTCGCATCGCATCGAACGTGCGGCTCGCGATGGTCGTGCCGGGCTCGGGCCTCGTGAAGGCGCAGGCCGAG
Source organism: Burkholderia sp. Tr-862 (assembly GCF_011753085.1). Classification (NCBI taxonomy): domain Bacteria; kingdom Pseudomonadati; phylum Pseudomonadota; class Betaproteobacteria; order Burkholderiales; family Burkholderiaceae; genus Burkholderia; species Burkholderia sp. Tr-862. The sequence continues at coordinate 4,399 of NZ_VWWG01000102.1, read as the reverse complement.
CGCGAAGGGCTCGACAAGGTGTTCACCGATGCGGGTTTCGAATGGCGCGAGCCGGGCTGCTCGATGTGCCTCGCGATGAACGCCGACCGGCTCGATCCAGGCGAGCGCTGCGCATCGACGTCGAACCGCAACTTCGAAGGCCGGCAGGGCGCGGGCGGTCGCACGCACCTCGTGAGCCCCGCGATGGCGGCGGCGGCGGCGATCGAAGGCCACTTCGTCGACATTCGCCAGCTGGGGTAACGCGTGACGGCATCGAAGCTCATCGCGCGGCTGGTTGCCGCGCTGGCGCTCGCGGGGCTGGGCTTCGGCCTTGCGGGCTGCAATACCGTCCGAGGCTTCGGCCAGGACGTCAATGCCGCCGGCAACGCGCTGCAGCGCGCCGCGGACTGATGCCCGCCAGGAATTTGTCGATGTGCGCCGGCTGACTGCCGGCCCTTCAACCGGATAGACGGATCATGGAAAAATTCACAGTGCATACCGGCGTCGTGGCGCCGCTCGATCGCGAGAACGTCGACACCGACGCGATCATCCCGAAGCAGTTCCTGAAGTCGATCAAGCGCACGGGCTTCGGTCCGAACGCGTTTGACGAATGGCGTTACCTCGACCACGGCGAGCCGGGCCAGGACAACTCGAAGCGCCCGCTGAACCCGGACTTCGTGCTGAACCAGCCGCGCTACCAGGGCGCATCGGTGCTGCTCGCACGCAAGAACTTCGGCTGCGGCAGCTCGCGCGAGCATGCGCCGTGGGCGCTGCAGCAGTACGGCTTCCGCGCGATCATCGCGCCGAGCTTCGCCGACATCTTCTTCAACAACTGCTACAAGAACGGGCTGCTGCCGATCGTGCTGACCGAGCAGCAGGTCGATCATCTGTTCAACGACACGTATGCGTTCAACGGCTATCAGCTGACGGTCGACCTCGACGCCCAGGTCGTGCGCACGGGCGACGGCCGCGAGTATCCGTTCGAGATCGCCGCGTTCCGCAAGTACTGCCTGCTGAACGGCTTCGACGACATCGGCCTGACGCTGCGTCACGCGGACAAGATCCGCCAGTTCGAAGCCGAGCGGCTCGCGAAGCAGCCGTGGCTCAACAACAAGCTGGTCGGCTGAGATTGCCTCCGGGCGGGCGCGCATGACGCGCGCTCGCCGACCTGCCACCACCACCTACCCAGTCAGGAATAACGCATGAAGATTGCAGTGCTGCCCGGCGACGGCATCGGTCCGGAAATCGTCAACGAAGCCGTCAAGGTGCTGAACGCCCTCGACGAACAGTTCGAACTCGAGCAGGCGCCGGTCGGCGGCGCGGGCTACGAGGCGAGCGGTCATCCGCTGCCGGACGCGACGCTGAAACTCGCGAAGGAAGCGGACGCAATCCTGTTCGGCGCGGTCGGCGACTGGAAGTACGACTCGCTCGAGCGCGCGCTGCGCCCCGAGCAGGCGATCCTCGGGCTGCGCAAGCACCTCGAGCTGTTCGCGAACTTCCGCCCGGCGATCTGCTATCCGCAGCTCGTCGATGCGTCGCCGCTGAAGCCGGAACTGGTCGCGGGCCTCGACATCCTGATCGTGCGCGAACTGAACGGCGACATCTACTTCGGCCAGCCGCGCGGCGTGCGTGCAGCGCCGGACGGCCCGTTCGCCGGCGCGCGCGAAGGCTTCGACACGATGCGCTACTCGGAACCGGAAGTGCGCCGCATCGCGCACGTCGCGTTCCAGGCCGCGCAAAAGCGCGCGAAGAAGCTGCTGTCGGTCGACAAGTCGAACGTGCTCGAAACGTCGCAGTTCTGGCGCGACGTCATGATCGACGTGTCGAAGGAATACGCGGACGTCGAGCTGTCGCACATGTACGTCGACAACGCGGCGATGCAGCTCGCGAAGGCGCCGAAGCAGTTCGACGTGATCGTGACCGGCAACATGTTCGGCGACATCCTGTCGGATGAAGCGTCGATGCTGACGGGCTCGATCGGCATGCTGCCGTCGGCGTCGCTCGACAAGAACAACAAGGGTCTGTACGAGCCGTCGCACGGTTCGGCGCCGGACATCGCGGGCAAGGGCATCGCGAACCCGCTGGCTACGATCCTGTCGGCCGCGATGATGCTGCGCTACTCGCTGAATCGCGCCGAGCAGGCCGATCGCATCGAGCGCGCGGTGAAAACGGTGCTCGAACAAGGCTACCGTACGGGCGACATCGCGACGCCGGGCTGCAAGCAGGTCGGCACGGCGGCGATGGGCGATGCGGTGCTCGCCGCGCTGTGACGCGCATGGCAATGACGTACGGCAGTTAATGTAGAAAGGGCGCGAACGGGCCATGAAATCGGCCGGTTCGCGCAGGGTTGGCCGTTGTGCGGGCAACCGGCTTTGTGTAGACTCGAACGATGGCGCTGATTTCCCTGATCTCCCCGGTCCTGAAACTCCACGGCAACATTGCCCGTGTGGGTGCGCGCGCCATCGTCATCACGAAAACCATTACCACGAAAACGATCATTAAACGCTGATCGTCCGTCGTGCCCGCCTGTTTCCCCGCGCGGTCACGCCGGGGGCGGAAATGGCGGGGAAGCTCCATTCAAAGGGTTAGTCATGAACGTAGGTCTCGTAGGTTGGCGCGGCATGGTCGGCAGCGTGCTGATGCAACGCATGCAGGAAGAAGGTGATTTCGACCTGATCGAACCGGTGTTTTTCAGCACCAGCAACACGGGCGGCAAGGCGCCGTCGTTCGCGAAAAACGAGACTACGCTCAAGGACGCGACCAACGTCGACGAGCTGAAGAAGTGCGACGTGATCATCACGTGCCAGGGCGGCGACTACACGAACGACGTGTTTCCGAAGCTGCGCGCGGCCGGCTGGAACGGCTACTGGATCGACGCGGCTTCGTCGCTGCGGATGAAGGACGACGCGGTCATCATCCTCGATCCGGTCAACCTCGACGTGATCAAGGATGCGCTCGTCAAGGGCACGAAGAATTTCGTCGGCGGCAACTGCACGGTCAGCCTGATGCTGATGGCGCTGGGCGGCCTGTTCCGCGAGAACCTGGTCGACTGGATGACGGCGATGACCTACCAGGCCGCATCGGGCGCGGGCGCGCAGAACATGCGCGAACTGCTGTCGCAGATGGGCGCGCTGCACGGCGCGGTGCAGGAGCAGCTCGCCGATCCGGCTTCCGCGATTCTCGACATCGATCGCCGCGTGCTCGCGACGATGAACAGCGATGCGATGCCGACGAGCCACTTCGGCGTGCCGCTCGCCGGTTCGCTGATTCCGTGGATCGACAAGGATCTCGGCAACGGGATGTCGAAGGAAGAGTGGAAGGGCGGCGCGGAAACCAACAAGATCCTCGGCAAGCCGGCCATGGGCGAGCCGGGCTCGATTCCGGTCGACGGCCTGTGCGTGCGGATCGGCGCGATGCGCTGCCACTCGCAGGCGCTGACGATCAAGCTGAAGAAGGATGTCCCGCTCGACGAAATCAACGGCATCCTCGCGTCGGCGAACGACTGGGTGAAGGTCGTGCCGAACGAGCGTGAAGCGTCGATGCGCGACCTCTCGCCGGCGAAGATCACCGGCACGCTGACGGTGCCGGTCGGCCGCCTGCGCAAGCTCGCGATGGGCGGCGAATACCTGTCGGCGTTCACGGTTGGCGACCAGCTGCTGTGGGGCGCGGCCGAGCCGCTGCGCCGCATGCTGCGTATCCTGCTCGACAAGTAAGGATCGGCGCGCGAAGCGAGACGCCTGCCAGCCCTTTGCGGGGCGGCAGGCGTTTTTCATTGGTCGGCGCCGGGCATGGGCGGCCGCATCCGTCGGCGACGAATTCGGCCGGAACCCGATCGTGTGAAGTAAACTATGCGGTTACGACGCGCAGAGTCGCCGAAAGCGTCGCGTTCTGCGCGACGCTTTTGCATTTCTGCGGCGACTTTATTGACGCTTCCCTACGCGAATCCGAGCCGCGCCCGCGCGCGGCGATTGAGCCTACGATGTCCCGAATTTCCTTGTTTCCGCGTCAGTCCCGTCTGTCGCGCGCCGTGCGTGGCGCACTGGCGATCCTGGCGCTCGGCACGGCCGTGTCGGCCTGGGCGGCTGACACCGGCGAGCTGGCGGCGTCCGCCGCCGGCGGCCCCGCGCCGCTGAACGTGACGGTCCAGCCCGGCCAGTCTTTGAACGATCTCGCGAAAGCGGCCACGCAGTCGCATGACCCGGCCGTGCTCGCGCGCGCCGGCCGTGCGCTGTTCGACGCCAATCCGCAGGCGTTCATGAAGCGCGACCCGAGCCGCCTGAAAGTCGGCGCGACGCTGACGGTGCCGGCGCTCGACGCGACGGGCGCGGCGCTCGTGCCGGCCGGTGCGTCGTCGAGCGCGGCCGGGGCAGCGGCGGTGCCAGATCGGAAGAGCGTCGGGTGGGGAGAGAGGGTGCGCGGC
>NZ_VWWG01000101.1:0-25257 GCF_011753085.1 Burkholderia sp. Tr-862 | reverse complement strand
GCCCGAGCGCCATCCCGAGCCAGCCGCGCGCGGGCAGTCGCTCGTTGAACAGCGGTACGGCGAGCACGGCGGTGGCGAGCGGCTGCAGCGCGCCGAGCAGCGCCATCACGCCCGCATTCAGCCCTTGCGCGACGGCCCAGTAGCTGGCGCCGAGATAGACGCCCTGCAGCAGCGCGCCGGCGATCAGGTGGCGCGGCCATTCGCGGCGGGCCGGCCACGGCGCGCGCGCGACGAGTGCGACCGCGCCGAACAGCACGGCCGTGCCTGCGAAACGCGCGAGCAGGAACAGGTTCGGATCGGCGTAGGGCTTGATTGCCCGGGCGACGATGAAGCCGGTGGACCACAGCGCGACGAAAGCCGCGGCGACGAGCGAGGTAAACATGCGTGGCGGGCCGCGATACGGCCGGACGAATCGTGAAGTCGGTCAGTATCGGATGAAGCGGTGCCGCCGTCTTGTCGGATTCTGCACTCGCTCGTCGCGCGTGCGGGACGCATGCAGCGGCCATGCGCCGCGTGCTGCTTCGGCTGCAAGCGGCGACCGCGGACGCGATCCGTCGCAAGGGCGCGCTAGCGTACCAGCCGTCCGGTTATCACACGGCCGGATGAAGGGCCGCGCCATGAAGGCGCGCCGTCGCGCGGGCGAAGGAACGGAGATCAGTCGAGCGAGAACGTGTCGAGCGGCTGGTTGGCGCGCGCGTCGGTCGCGAAGCGCGCGGCGAGCTGTTCGTACAGTCGGCGCGCTTCGTCGAGCGTCAGGTCGATCCAGTACGGATCGCCGGCCCCGTCGTTGAGTCGTTCCGGCGAAAACTGGATTTCGAGCACATTGCCTTTGCGATACATTGCGCAAGCCCCTTGATGGTCTGTCGTTAGGCGAAGCGCAAAGTGTAGCAATCGCTTGCCGCGCCGATTCGCGCGCATCCGGCAATACAGAATTTCGCTGGCGTGAAACGCGGCCGCTGCCGGACGCGGCGCCGTCAAATGGCAGTCAAACGGCCGTAATACAATGGCTGGCTTACCCATTACCAGTCGCCTCGGGCGCATTGCGATGCTGGCGGAACAACGTCATCAATACATTCTGTCGGAGCTCGGCCGATCGGGCGCGCTGTCGGTTGCCGAACTCGTGCGCTCGCTCGACGTGTCGCGCGAGACCGTGCGGCGCGACCTGAACGCGCTCGCGGCGCGCGGCCTGCTCGTGATGACGCACGGCGGCGCGCTGGCGGCGGATCGCCGCGAGCCGAGCCTGTCCGAGCGCGAAGCGGCGAACGCCGAAGCGAAGCGCACGATCGGGCGACGCGCGGCCGAATTCGTGCCCGACGATGCATCGGTGCTGATCGACTCGGGCAGCACGCCGCATGCGGTGGCGCTCGCGCTGGCCGACCGGCACCGGCTGTCGATCTACACGAACGACTGGCGCACCGCGTTCGTGCTCGCGCGCCGCAACGGCAATCGCGTGACGCTGCTCGGCGGCGAGCTGTCCGACGACGAGGACGCGACGTTCGGGCTCGATACGATCCAGCAACTCGCGCAATACCACGTCGACTTCGCGTTCGTCGGCGCGGGCGGCATCACGGTCGACGGCGACTGCACCGACTACTCGCGGCTTGCCGCCGAAGTGCGCAGCCGGATGATCGCGGCGGCCGGCACGGCGGTCATCGTCGCCGACCATTCGAAGTTCGGCCGCGTGACGCCGGTGCGGATCAACGGCACGTCGGCCGCGCGCTACCTCGTCACCGAGCGCACGCCCGACAAGGCCGTACGCCGCGCGCTGGCCGCACGCGGCATCGAGCTGCTCGTGTGCGACTGACGCAGGTCCGACATACAAGGTTCATCGAACGGTCATCGCCCGGGAAGAACCGCCGTCAACACTGACCCATTCCTCTCTTTCGGCCGAAACGCCAGGAGCACGAATGACCGTCAGCGTACGCAGCTATCTTTCCCCCACCCTGGTCCTGCTGGCCTTCGACTGGCCCGAGGCGGCGTCGCGCACCGATTTCCTCGGCTTCGCGATCCGGCGCACGCCGGGCTTCTGGTCGGCCGACGGCAAGACGCGGGCGCCGAACAGCTGGCTGCCGAACCGGCTGACGTTCGACGGCCCGGCTGCCGACACGCAGGGCGACGCGCCAACCGACCAGGCGCCGATCCAGAAATTCATGTGGTGGGATGCGCGCATCGATCCGCCGGATCGCGATGCGTCGTTCCGCTATGACGTTTTTCCCGTCGTCGGCACGCCGACGAACCTGCAGGTGCTCGATGCGGAAGCCGGCGTGTGCGATGTCGTGCTGCCCGCGCATATCGTCGACGGCATCGGCACCTGGTTCAACCGCGCCGTGGTGAGCTCGCAGGCGTTCGCGAAGCAGGTCGCGGCGCTGGGTCTCGCGCCGGGCGCCGCGCCGAGTGATGCGCAGGCGCTGAAGCTGCGCACGTGGCTCGCCAACGACATGGAGCAGGTGTTCGCGGAGATGCTCGATCCCGCGTCGCGCGCGGTGTCGGCCGTCTATCATCTGACGGACCCGCTGTGGGCGCTGCCGGCATTCGAGGCGTTCGGACGCCGGCACGGCGAAGCGTCGCTCGCGATCGTCTACGACGCGCACACGACCGCGCGCAAGGGCAAGCCGGCGCTGCCGTCGCCGAACCAGCCTGCCGTCGACGCGCTGCAGGGCCTCGCGACGCTGGCGCCGCGCGACCGCACGCACATCATGCACGACAAGTTCATCGTGACCGACGCGCCGGGGAATGCGACGCCCGCGCGCGTGCTGACCGGCTCCGCGAACTTCACGACCGAAGGACTGACGGAACAGGCCAACGTGCTGCACGCATTCGATTCGCCGGCGCTCGCCGCGCTGTACAACGAGCGTGCGCATGCGCTGGCCGCGAATCCGTCGATCGCGGAGACGGCGCGGCTGTCGCCGGGCTGGTCGGCGCCGTTGACGGTGGGCAGCGCGCAGGTGCGCGTCGCGTTTTCGCCGGAGGCGGCGGGGCAGCGCACCGAGATCGATACGATCGTCGCCGCGATCGCGGCCGCGAAGCATTCGGTTTCGTTTTGCCTGTTCATGCCGACCGACGCGGCGCTGCGCGACGCATGCTTTGCGGCCGGCGACCGCGGGCTGATGATGTTCGGCCTGGTGAACCGCATCAGCGCCGGCAGCGCGACGAAGGCCGATGCCGCGCAACACGACGGCCAGTCACTCGATGCGGCGACGCTCGCGAACCTCGAGCTTTACCATCGCCAGCGCGATCGTCGCGACGTGATCGATGCCGCGTATTTCTCGCCGGCAACGGTGCCGCGGGGTTTCGAGCCGGAGCTGCGCCTCTTTCCGGGCGAACCGGCGCCGGCCTATCCGCCGGTCGTGATCCACCACAAGTTCATCGTGATCGATGCGGAAGGCGCGAACCCGATCGTCTATACGGGCTCCGCGAACATGAGCCGCAATTCCGAGCAGTACAACGACGAGAACCTGCTCGAGATTCGCGACACGCGGATCGCCGCGATCTATCTCGCGGAATTCCTGCGGCTCTACGAGCACTATCGCGCGCGGGCGCTGGCGATCGAGACGAAACAGCACGGCGCCGGTTCGCATCGGCAACTCGCGCTCGCGCCGGATTCGAGCTGGGCGAAGAAGTATTACGTGGCGGGAAGCCCGGAAGAGAAGGCACGGATCGCGCTGGCGTCGACCGCGCCGACGGACTGACGCGCGACGCATGACGCGTGACGCATGCGCTCGGCCGGAAGCGCGACGTGCTTCCGGCTCATGCCGGTTGCACGCGTCGTGATGTCGTTCGGCCTTCGGGTGGAATCCGGTGGAATCGCGCGGTGCGACTACGCGGCGACGTAGCGCAGCACGGAGTCGGCGATCGTCTCGCGATGCCGCGAGCGCAGCCGCGGCGCCGACGGATCGCGGCCGAACGCGGCGCCGAACGTATAGCGGTTCGACACGCGGTGGAAGCAGAACGAGCTGATCAGCAGGTGGAGGTCGAACGCGTCGATATCCTTGCGGAACGCGCCGCTCGCCGCGCCGCGCTCGAGCAGTTCCTCGAGCGTCTTGATGATGCTGACGTTGCGGTTCTTGAACGACTTCAGCTGTTCGAGATACTTCGCGCCGTGGATGTTCTCGATCGACACGAGGCGGACGAAGTCGCGATGCTTGTCGTGATAGTCGAACGTGAATTCGACGAGCCGGCGCATGCCTTCGCGCGGCTCCATGTCGCCGACGTGCAGTTCCTGCTCGAGCGCGCGGATGTCGCCGTACACCTTCTCCAGCACGGCCTCGTACAGGCCTTCCTTGCTTTCGAAGTAGTAGTAGAGCATCCGCTTCGTCGTGTTCGTACGCTCGGCGATCGCGTCGACGCGCGCACCGGCGAGGCCCATCGCGGAGAACTCCTGCGTGGCGACGTCGAGGATGTTGCGCTTGGTTTGCTCGGGATCGTATTTGCGCCGCGCATCGGTCGCAAGCGCGCGGCTTTCGGACGTGGCGGCCTTGCTTGCAGCTTTCATGTGACTTTGTTGTGCGTTCGCGGCGGCATGAAAAAATCATTCTAGCATGCAGGAAATCGCCATCCAGCCGACCCGCCGCTCTAATCGGCGGCGCGGTTTCGGCCGCCGCCGCGGCGGTTCAGCGCCGGCACGACGCGAGTGCGTCACGGGCCTGATACGCGGTGTACGTGAGCTGCGCGGCGGCGAGGCCCGCGAGCCCGAACGTGCGCGTGAGCCCGAACGCGGCGAAGCCTTCCGGCACCGGCCGTTCGCCGGCCAGCGCGGCGGCGAGCGCTTCGCCGGCGACGGTGGTGGGCGCCATCCCGTGGCCGCCGAACGCGATCGCGTGCCACACGCCGTCCGCGTCGCGCCCGATCTGCGGCATCTTGTGCCGCGCGTAGCTCATCAGCCCGCCCCACGCGTATTCGACCTTCACGCCGTCGAGCTGCGGATACACGCGCAGCAGGTCGCGCCGCAGCAGCCGCGCGATCGCGTCGGGGCCGCGGTCGAGCACCGAGATCCGGCCGCCCCACAGAATCCGCGTGTCCTTCAGCGGACGGTAGTAGTCGAACGCGAAACGCGTGTCGTAGATCGCGTACGGCGCATCGATGGCGTCCGGCAGCCGCGTGCCGAGCGGTTCGGTCGCGATCACGTAGGTCGCGATCGGCAGTACCGCGCGCTCGATGCGCGGCGACACGCCTCGCGCATAACCGCCGCCGGCGAACACGACGTCCTTCGCGCGCACCATGCCCTGCGCCGTGCGCACGACGTAGCCGGCGCCTTCGCGCGCGATGCCGAGCGCGGCCGAGCGTTCGTACACGCGTGCGCCGCCGCGCGACGCGGCCGCCGCGACGCCGAGCACGTACTTGAGCGGATGGAAGTGGAACGCGTTCGGCTCGAACAGGCCGCCGTGATAGCGCTGCGTCTTCAGCCGCGCGCGCAGCGCGTCCGTCGCGACGGGTTCCCAGTCGACGTTGAATTCCTGCTTCATCAGCGTGCGCACGCTGTCGAGCCGCGACGGATCGTCGAACCAGTTCGCGAGCATCACGCCCTCGTCGACGATGTCGCAGTCGATTCCGTAGCGGGCGATCCGCGCGCGGATCAGCTCGACCGCATCGACGGTGAGCCGGTACAGGCGACGGCCTTCGTCGCGGCCGAGCGTGCGCAGCAGGTCCGCGTTGTCGAGGCTGTAGCCGCCGAACACGAAGCCGCCGTTGCGTCCCGACGCGCCGAAGCCGACCCGTTCGCCGTCGAGCACGACGACATCCTGCACGCCGCGCTCGACGAGACCGAGCGCGGTGCACAGGCCGGCGAGGCCGCCGCCGACGATGCAGACCTGCGTATCGATCGGGCCGGTCAGTTGCGGGTAGGGCTGGCGGGTAACGGTGGCTTCGTAGAAGTTCTGCATGCGGTTTCGGTGACTCGTAACGGCGGAAAAACAGGCGGCGCGCGTCGATCTTGCCTGAACGCGCGCGCCGCGTCGAATGGGGTTTTCAGCGCAGCGGCCGTCGCGTTCGGGCGGCGGCCGCTGCTTTACCGGAATGACCGGGCTTACCGGACGTCAGGCGCCCGGCGTCGGGTTGGCCGGGCTGGCGACGAAGGCCGGATAGCCGGCGTCGGCCTTCTGCGTGGCGTCGGGCGTCGCGTTGCGCTCGATCCACGGCGCGATCTCCATGTCCTCGTAGCGCACGAGGCGGCATTTGCGCACCAGCGCGTAACCGAGCCAGATCGCGAGGAAGAACGGCACGCCGATATAGGTCGCGGCCACGCCCGCCCAGTCGATCTTGCTGCCCATGAACGCCTGGTAGTCCTGGCCCAGCGCGACGACCGCGCACAGCACGAACGCGAAGATCGGGCCGAACGGGAACCACTTCGAGCGGTACGGCAGCTGGTCGACGCGGTAGCCCTGCTTCAGCAGGCCCTTGCGGAAGCGGTAGTGGCTGATCGCGATGCCGAGCCACGTGATGAAGCCGGCCATGCCCGACGTGTTCAGCAACCACAGGTAGACCGTCTTGTCGCCATACAGCGACGTGAGGAAGCAGAGCGCGCCGACGGCCGTTGTCGCGTACAGCGCATTGCGCGGCACGCCGCCCGGCGACAGCTTCGCGAACAGCTTCGGTGCGCGGCCTTCGACCGCGAGGTTGTAGAGCATCCGGGTCGACGCGTACATGCCCGAGTTGCCAGCCGACAGCACGGCCGTCAGGATCACCGCGTTCATCACGCCGGCCGCGACCGCGAGGCCTGCGTGGCGGAACACCAGCGTGAACGGGCTCACGCCGATGTCGGTCACGTCGCTCTTCAACAGGCTCGGGTCGGTGTACGGAATCAGCACGCCGATCACGATGATCGCGAGCACGTAGAACAGCAGGATGCGCCAGAAGATCTGGCTCACCGCGCGCGGGATCGTCGTGCGCGGGTTCTCCGATTCGCCGGCCGCGACGCCGATCATTTCGGTGCCCTGGAACGAGAAGCCCGCGATCATCGCGACGCCCATCAGCGCCGGCAGGCCGCCGGCGAACGGCGCGTCGCCGATCGTGAAGTTGGCCCAGCCCGCGCTCGGGCCGCCCTGCAGAATGCCGAAGATCATCATCACGCCGACGCCGAGGAACGCGACGACCGTCAGCACCTTGATCAGCGCGAACCAGTATTCGGCTTCACCAAAACCGCGCACCGACAGCGCGTTGAGCGCGAAGATCAGCGTGAGAAACAGCGCGCTCCACCAGACGCCCGGCACGTGCGGAAACCAGTAGTGCATCACGAGCTGCGCGGCGACGAGTTCGACCGCGAGCGTGACGGCCCAGCTATACCAGTAGTTCCAGCCGATCGCGAAGCCGAAGCCTTCGTCGACGAACTTCGAACCGTAGGTCGCGAACGAGCCTGAGACGGGCATGAACGCGGCCATTTCGCCGAGGCTCGTCATCAGGAAGTAGACCATCAGGCCGATCAGCATGTACGCGACGATCGCGCCGCCGGGGCCGGCCTGGGAAATCGATGCGCCGGACGCGACGAACAGGCCCGTGCCGATCGAGCCGCCGATCGCGATCATCCGCAGATGGCGCGCCTGCAGGCTGCGGTGGAGGGCCGGTTTCGCGGGGCGCGAGCCGGACGGGGAGGGGGAATCGGGGCGGGCATCTGAATGCATGGGCGGGGCTGGGCGCTGTCTCCGGAATTGTTTTTTGGCCGCGAAGCGCCACCCGTCGCCGGCCGCCGGCCGGACAGCGGCGGTTCCGCGCGGCCCGGTTCGGGCGAACCGGGGGCGCGCTGCGCGTCGCGTTCGTCTGTCGTCCGGCCGCGTGTCGGGCGGCCGTCGTCGCGCCGGGTGCGGAGCACTTCGACGCGACCCGATTGTGTGCGGCCGGCGGCACGCACGGCAAACGATATTTCCGCACAGGGTAATGCGGGTTAGTCATCAAGTCGGGGCGGGCAGCAACGCGGTGGCCGGCCCGGTCACGGGCTTTGGACAAGTCTCATGCGGTTACGGAAAGCGGGGGATTTGTCCCGCCAGGGTGTTGCGCTTTCGGAATGAAGTCGTGAGTTAATATCAATAGCGGGCCGACTTGTAGCCACCGACAATGTGTCTCATGGATCGTGCCTCGCGAGGCGAGGGCGTGCCGGTCGGCCGAGGTTTCGGCGGCGGCGCGCGGGCGATGCGCCGTGCGGCGCGTCGGGCCGGCCGAGGCGCGCATCCGCTTGCACCAGGCGCGCGAACGCGCTCCAATCGAATCACGCGGGCGGCGTCGCCGCCGCACCGATCAATCTGTCCCTGAAGAGGAAGTGATGCAATTCAACGACATTCTTGCTGCGCTCGACATCGATCTCGCCCGGTGGAAAGGCACTGCGCTGACCGCGCGTTCGCCGCTCGACGGTGCGACGCTCGCGACGCTGGCGGTCGACTCGCCCGCCGACGCCGAGCGCAAGATCGACGCCGCGCACGACGCATTCCTCAAGTGGCGCACGGTGCCGGCGCCGGTGCGCGGCGAGTTCGTGCGCGTGTTCGGCAACGTGCTGCGCGAGCACAAGGCCGAGCTGGGTCGCCTCGTCACGCTCGAAGCCGGCAAGATCACGTCGGAAGGCCTCGGCGAAGTGCAGGAAATGATCGACATCTGCGATTTCGCGGTCGGCCTGTCGCGCCAGCTTTACGGCCTGACGATCGCGTCGGAGCGCCCGGGCCACCGGATGATGGAAACGTGGCACCCGATCGGCGTGTGCGGCGTGATCTCGGCGTTCAACTTCCCGGTCGCGGTGTGGGCGTGGAATGCGGCGCTCGCGTTCGTGTGCGGCGATTCGGTCGTGTGGAAGCCGTCGGAGAAGACGCCGCTCACCGCGATTGCGTGCCACGTGCTGCTCGAGAAGGCGATCCGCGAATTCGAGAAGACCCATCCGGGCGTCGCGCCGCAGGGCCTGAGCCAGCTGGTGCTCGGCATGCGCGATGTCGGCGAGGTGCTGACGTCGTCGAAGAAGGTGCCGGTCGTCAGCGCGACGGGCAGCGTGCGGATGGGCCAGGAAGTCGCGAAGGTGCTGAGCCAGCGTCTCGCGCGCGGCATCCTCGAACTCGGCGGCAACAACGGGATGATCGTCGCGCCGAGCGCCGATCTCGACCTCGTGGTGCGCGCGGTCACGTTCGCGGCGGTCGGCACGGCCGGCCAGCGCTGCACGACGCTGCGCCGCCTGATCGTGCATCGCAGCCTGGTCGAGCAACTGCTGCCGCGCATCGAGAAGGCCTATGCGTCGGTGAAGGTCGGCAACCCGCTCGAGGAAGGCACGCTCGTCGGCCCGCTGGTCGACCGCGCGTCGTTCGACGCGATGCAGAAGGCGCTGGCCGATGCACGCGAGCAGGGCGGCGAAGTGAAGGGCGGCGAGCGCGTCGACATCGGTCATGCGGATGCGTACTACGTGCGTCCGGCCATCGTGCGGATGCCGAAGCAATCGGCGGTGGTCGAGCGCGAAACGTTCGCGCCGATCCTGTACGTGATGATCTACGACAACTTCGACGATGCGATCGAACTGCACAACGCGGTGCCGCAAGGCCTGTCGTCGGCGATCTTCACGAACGACATGCGCGAGGCCGAGCAGTTCATGTCGGCGGCGGGCAGCGATTGCGGGATCGTCAACGTGAATATCGGCACGAGCGGCGCGGAGATCGGCGGCGCGTTCGGCGGCGAGAAGGAAACGGGCGGCGGGCGTGAGTCGGGTTCGGATGCGTGGAAGGCGTATATGCGCCGTGCGACGAACACGATCAACTACAGCCGTCAGCTGCCGCTCGCGCAGGGCGTGAAGTTCGACGTGTGATGCGCGGCGCCCGGCAGGGCGCGTCGACGGTCGAATGAAGAGGGCCGGTTGCCGCGGGAGCGGTAACCGGCCCTTGTCGTTTCCGGTGATGCGCGCGCTACGAGGATCGACCTGCGCGCGCGCGCGGGTTCGCTTCCGGCTCGTGCCGCGTGGACTCCTCGAGCGCCGGCATGTTCTGCACGACCAGCATCTGCGGCGTCGACAGCGTGATCTGCGCCGCGCGCAACTGCTTCAGGATCTCGAACAGCAGGTCGCTTTTGGTCGAGGCCGCGATCCGCGGGCTCGCCACGTAGCCCGTCACGCTCAGCGTGATCCCGTCCGGCGCCAGCTGGCTGAACGTGACCGACGGCGCCGGCTTGTCGAGAATCGCCGGGTGTTCGCGATACGCATCGAGCAGCAGGTCGCGCACCTGTTCGGGATCGGTGTTCAGCGGAAACGTCAGCATCAGCGTCGCGACGCCTTGCGTGCTGTTGCCCATCGTCACGTTGCGCACGTTCTGCGAGATCAGCTGCGAGTTCGGCACGATCACGGTCGAACGATCGCTGAGCTGGATCTCGGTCGCGCGCACGTTGATGCGGCGGATGTCGCCTTCGACGCCCGCGATGCTGACCATGTCGCCGACCTTCACCGGCCGCTCGGTCAGCAGGATCAGCCCCGACACGAAGTTCTTCACGATCTCCTGCAGGCCGAAACCGATACCGACCGACAGCGCGCTGACGATCCATGCGAGGTTGCTCCACCTGACACCGAGCAGCCCCAGCGTCATCAGCACGAGCAGTACGTAGCCGACGTTGGTGAACAGCGTGACCAGCGATACGCGCATCCCCGCGTCCATGCCGAGCGCCGGCATGAATTCGTTGTCGAGCCAGCGGCGCACCGAGCGCAGCAGGTAGAAGCCGATCGCGAACCCGATGACGGCGTTCAGGATCCGGTCGGGCATGATGTTCAGGCTCTGCAGCCGTTGGCCGCCGATCATCGCGATCGCGCTGTCGAGCAGGTCGCTCGGCGTCGTGCCGAAGCCGCCC
The DNA here is from genome assembly GCF_011753085.1 of Burkholderia sp. Tr-862. Lineage (NCBI taxonomy): Bacteria > Pseudomonadati > Pseudomonadota > Betaproteobacteria > Burkholderiales > Burkholderiaceae > Burkholderia > Burkholderia sp. Tr-862. The sequence continues at coordinate 14,472 of NZ_VWWG01000101.1, read as the reverse complement.
GTCACCAGCGCGATGGCCGCGACCAGCATCAGCAGGCTCGTGCCGATCCCGGACACGACGGTGTGCGCCTGGTCGAGATGCCGGTCGTCGAGCGCGAACAGGTGCTTGATCTGCTTGCCGCTCGACAGGTTCGCGGAGAACAGGCTCTCGCTGGCGTCGCGCGTGAGCTGCGTCAGGATGTAGACGCCGCACAGCACGATCTCGAACCACACGAGCTCGTACGTGATGAAGCGCGCGACCGTGATGTAGCCGATCAGCAGCGCAACGAGCGACACGACGATCGCCAGCGTGACGCCCGCATGGATCAGCCCCGCGAGCGTCGAACGCTCCTCGGGCGCCTCGCCGGAGGCCGCGAGCGCGGTGCGTACGCGGTTCGCGCGCAGGATCGACGCGCCGACGGTCAGCGCGACGACGAGCGATACGATGCCGCGGCCGAACAGCGTGACCGACAGGCTGGTATCGACGATCCGGTTGATCGACTCGAGCGTGCCGGACATCAGCAGCAGCGCGGCCAGCACGCCGGGGAACGGCCGCATCGCGAGCGCGACGGGATCGGCGAGTGCCGGCAGGCGCCACGACGGATGCTTCGTGCAGAGCAGCGCGCGGCCGAGGCCGGCGATCAGCGCGCAGGTCACGGCGAGCTTCGCGAACTGGTCCCACAGATCGTTCATCGACGGCGTGAGCTCGTAGTGGCGGGCGAGCGCGAGATAGAGCACCTGGACGGCGACCGCGGTCGCCAGCAGCGTCGAGAATGCCGTCGCCAGCGCCAGTGCGCTGCGGCGCAGCCGGGTGGGCGGCAGACGGTTCAGGCAGAACCACGCGAGCCCGCGCTCGAGGAGCCGGCGGCCGCCGAGCCACACCGCGAGCGCGGCGATCAGCAGCAGCGTGGTGATGGCGCGCTGGCCGGGTGTCCACGACGAGCGCAGCATGTCGCGCAGTTCGTCGTTGAAGTCCTCGAGGCGCTGGACATCGTCCGGCGACAGATGGAACAGCGGCAGCCAGAATTGCGCGCCGAAGATGCTGCCCGAACGGAACGCGAGCTGGTTGCGCAGCAGGCTGCGATGCAGTTTCGCGAACTGGTCGTTCAGGTTCGCCAGGTTGGCCTTCTGGTCGGCCGCCTGCTTCAGCGCCGCTTCGATTTGCGTCTTGCGCGCGTTCAGCGTCGCCCGCTGCTGCGCGACCGCGGGCGTTTCGGGCGACGCGCCCGGCGCCGGCGGCGGCCCGAGCACGTCGAGCTGAGCCTGGATCTGCGTGCGCTGCGGCGCGAGTTCGCTCTGCAGCTTCTCGACATCGGCGCTCAGTTCCTGCGTCGCTTCGCCAAGCCCGTCGAGCTCCTTGCTGTTGGTCGCGTTCGACGTCTGCTGCTTGATGCGGTCCTGTTGCACCTGCATCTGCTTGAGCTGTGCAACCGCGTCGCTCAGCGAGATGGTCGGCACGGGGACGCCGACGCCGCTCGCGCTCGGCGCGGATGCGGCGCCCGGAAACGCCGACGCGGTCGCGAGCGCAGCGAACTGCAGCACCGCGAACAGCGCGATCCGGCGTGCGTACGTGGAGAGTCGTTGTATGAACATGGAATGCTTACGTTTTGCCGACAATGCCGGACGCCGAAAGGCGCCCGGAAGCCGGGAGTTTGACCCGGTAGCATGTTACCGGGGTGTGGGTCGAACGAAATTCGAACAGATATGCGCGAATTCGGCCGGCGGGGCGCGGGCGGCGGCGCCCGAAATGGCCGCTCGCGCCCGTGCTAGCAGGGCGGACGCCGATTTTCCCGAACCGGGGAAGCGGTGTTTCGACGATGCGGCGGGCTCGATCAGCCGGATCGATAGTTACGAAAGTTACATACTGCTGGCGCGCGTATGGCCTGCATAAATGGGGATCGAGTGCACAGGGCGATCGTCGATTCCGGCGCGTTGTCGCCGGCGACCGTGCTTCAACGATTGATGTGCTCAGTCTCTCGCCTCGCTAAAATGCGCAAAGCCGCTTGCCAACGCCCTCTGGTAGCGCCAAGACAATCAATAATCCGGAGACTCGCCACCATGGCATCGACCGCGCCTGATCCCTCTTCCGTAGCGGACACCATTCGAACTGCGCCCATCGACGCCGGCTCGATTTCAGCCCGCCTCGACCGCCTGCCGCCGACCCGCAGCGTCTGGAAGCTCGTCGTGCTGCTGAGCCTCGGCTTCTTCTTCGAACTCTACGACCTGCTGTACAGCGGCTACATCGCGCCGGGCCTCGTGAAAAGCGGGATCCTGTCCGCGACGACGCACGGCCTGTTCGGCACCACGGGCGTCGCGAGCTTCATCGCCGCGCTGTTCTCCGGCCTCTTCATCGGCACGATCGCATGCGGCTTCCTCGCGGACCGCTTCGGCCGCCGGGCGATCTTCACGTGGTCGCTGCTGTGGTACACGGCCGCCAACGTCGTGATGGCGTTCCAGGACACCGCGGGCGGATTGAACTTCTGGCGCTTCGTCGTCGGTCTCGGCCTCGGCGTCGAGATGGTCACGATCGGCACGTATATCTCCGAACTCGTGCCGAAGCAGATCCGCGGCCGCGCATTCGCATGCGAGCAGGCGGTCGGGTTCGTCGCGGTGCCGGTGGTCGCGTTCCTCGCGTACCTGCTCGTGCCGCATGCGCCGCTCGGTCTCGACGGCTGGCGCTGGGTCGTGCTGATCGGCGCGCACGGCGCGCTGTTCGTGTGGTGGATTCGCCGCGCGTTGCCGGAAAGCCCGCGCTGGCTCGCCCAGCAGGGCCGCGTCGACGAAGCCGACCGCATCATGCGCGCGCTCGAGGCGAAGGTCGAAGCCGAATACGGTCGGCCGCTGCCGCCGCCCGCGCCGGCCGAGCCGGTGCCGCCGCGCGGCAGCTTCCGCGACATGTGGGTGCCGCCGTATCGCAGCCGCACGATCATGATGACGATCTTCAATGTGTTCCAGACGGTCGGTTTCTACGGCTTCGCGAACTGGGTGCCGACGCTGCTGATCAAGCAGGGCATCACGATCACGTCGAGCCTCATGTATTCGAGTGTGATCGCGCTCGCGGCGCCGCTCGGTCCGCTGATCGGCCTCGTGATCGCCGACCGTTTCGAGCGCAAGTCGGTGATCGTCGCGATGGCGGCGGCGATCGTCGTCTGCGGGCTGCTGTTCAGCCAGACGACGGTGGGCGCGTTCCTGATCGTGCTCGGCATCGGCCTCACGCTCGCGAGCAACATCATGTCGTACAGCTTCCACGCGTATCAGGCCGAGCTGTTCCCGACGTCGATCCGCGCACGCGCAGTGGGCTTCGTCTACTCGTGGAGCCGCTTCTCGGCGATCTTCTCGTCGTTCGTGATCGCGGCCGTGCTGAAAGGCTTCGGCACGTTCGGCGTGTTCGCGTTCATCGCCGGCGCGATGGTGATCGTGATGGCCGCGATCGGGCTCATGGGGCCGCGCACCAAAGGCATCGCGCTCGAAGCGATTTCGAAATAGAGAGGGCGGTGCGCTCGTGTGTTGCGTACGGCATGCGAGCGCGTTGCCGCAGTTCATGTTGCCAAAGCGCGCAACACAACAGCCTGCCATGCGGCGGTGAACCAATCGGCAACCAGTTGAAACAAAGCGTGACGAAGCGCAAAACCGCCGCAAAACCGGGGGTTCGGCCCTGCGGATCGTCATCCGCGCGGGTAGAATGAAAGACCTGACGACTCATTAGCCGCCATCGTGCCGAATGCGTTGCACTGCGAACGGCTCCACCGCGAAGAGGCGTCGGCGCCGAGGCATGCGATGCCTGCGGCGTGTCGATGGCTCGTGCGGAAGACGCGCCGTTCGCCATGTGCGGCGGCCGGATTGGCCGATGGCCTCGATCGTATGATGCTTTCCGACCTGACGCGGCGGTTGCCCAAGCCGCGTTGCCGTACCCTCGCCGTCGCCGCGTCCGTGTGGCTCGCGGCCGCTCTCCCGATCTCCGTGCTTGTCGAGCGGTCAGCCTTTGCCGCGTCCGACGTGCCGTCGTCCGCTGCTACGTCATCCTCATCAACTGCATCGCCCGCGCATCCGGCTTCGGCGGCGTCTGCGCCATCGGGGGCCACGCCGTCGTCCGCGGCGTCGGCCGTGCATCGCGCTTCGCCGGCCAACGGCGCATCCGCGGCATCGGCCGTGCATCGTGCTGCGCCGGCCAGCGGGGCGTCCGCGGCATCCGCCGTGAATCATGCTGCGCCGGCCAGTGGGGCATCAGCGGCATCCGCCGCGTCCGCGGCATCGCCCGCATCGGCCGCTTCCGGCACGCCGGCGAGCGAAGCCGAGGCTCCCGCGCCGACGCCGCCACGCCGGCACCCACCGCTGTCGGCCGACGAAGCGAAGAACGCAACCGCGCGTGCGATCGACATGCGCAAGGACTTCACGCAGGAAGTCACACGGCGCCTGAACGTGCCCGCGAGCGAGCAGCGCGCGTACGGCGTGCGCCTTCAGAATGCCCTCGCCGATGCGGACCTCGGCGACCTGGCCGGCGAGTACGTCGTGATGGTCGATCGCGCGCCGAACGTGCAGGCGCTGTTCATCTACTTCCGCGCGACGCCGACCAATCCGTGGCTGATGATCGGCGCGTCGCCGGTCGGCACCGGCTGGCCCGGCAAGTACGATCACTTCCTGACGCCGCTCGGTGTGTTCCATCACTCGCCCGACAACATGGACTTCCGCGCGGAAGGCACGACGAACGACAACGGCATTCGCGGCTACGGCCAGCGCGACATGCGCATCTACGATTTCGGCTGGGTGGACGGCGAGCGCGGGTGGGGCAAGGGCGGCAAGTCGCCGATGCGTTTCCAGATGCACGCGACCGACCCCGACCGCCTCGAGGCGCTGCTGGGCATCCGCCACTCGAAAGGCTGTGTGCGGATTCCCGCGTCGCTGAACACGTTCCTCGACCGGCACGGCATTCTCGACGACGACTATCAGGCGCGCGTCGAAGCCGGCAAGTCGCTGTGGGTGCTGCGCCACGATCGCGACATCACGCCGATCGCCGGCCGCTACCTGGTCGTGATCGACAGCGCGCGCAAGACGCGCCCGGCATGGTCGCCGGCGCCGGGGCGCAACGCGTGGTCGAAGTTGCCGAAGAACGGCGACACGGCGGACTGACGACAGTCGGTCCGCCGGTGCGGGAGGTGGTCGGATAAGAATAAATCCATTTTATCGAGACATAAGAAAAGCAAACTTTTATTATCCGATCGCGATTCGTATAGTCGAGTCCGGTTTCGCGGAAACCCTGCCGCGCCCGGACCCTCACCGACCCTACGACCCGCATGAAAACTCTCTACAAGCTCGCTCCGCTCGCGATGCTCGGCGCCTTCGCGACCCATGCCGGTGCGCAAAGCAGCATCACGCTGTACGGTCTCATCTCGGCCGGCGTCGGGTACGCAACCAACCAGGGCGGCAAGAACGCCTGGCAGGCGCTGTCCGGCACGAACCAGAACCCGCGCTGGGGGCTGAAGGGCAAGGAGGATCTCGGGCAGGGGCTGTCGGCGATCTTCCAGCTCGAGAACGGCTTCAACGTGATGACGGGCACGGCCGCGCAGAACGGCCGCGAGTTCGGGCGCATGGCCTACGTGGGCCTCGCCGACCGCACCTACGGGTCGCTGACGTTCGGCCGCCAGTACGATGCGATCCACGACTACATCGGGCCCGTGATCATCGCGAGCAACGGCGTGAACATCGGCGACAACGACAACGGCTACAACGACATCCGCGTGCAGAACTCGGTGAAGTACGTGAGCCCCGTCTACTACGGCCTGAAGTTCACCGCGCTGTACGGCTTCAGCAACGCGACGGGCTTCGCGAACAACAGCGCGTACAGCTTCGGGCTCGGCTACGAGCGCGGCCCGCTGCGCTGGAGCGTGGTCTACGCGCAGTACAACCATCCATTCAGCAGCACGAATCCGGATGGCGCGATCGCGAACGACTATGGTTCGCCGCTCCTGATCTTCGCGAAGAGCGCGATGTCGCCGGCGGTATTCGCGAGCCGGCAGCGCATCGCGGGCACGGGCGGCTTCTACACGATCGGCCGCGCGCAGTTCGCGGCGCTGTTTACCGACGTGCGCTACGATTACCTCGACAATTCGCATCTGCATTTGCAGAACGTCGGCGTGAACGTCGTCTATACGATGACGCCGCAGCTCTTTCTCGGTGCCGCGTATGCGTTCACCAACGGCAAGTACGACGTGATCGACAAGCGGCCGAAATGGCACCAGGTGAACCTGCAGGCCGACTACTTCCTGTCGAAACGCACCGACCTCGCGCTGACGGTGATCGCGCAGCAGGCCGCCGGCGACGCGGATCACGCGCAGATCTTCGCGTACGCACGCTCGACCGGCACGCGCCAGATGATGGCGACGCTCGGCGTCCGGCACGTATTCTGAGAGCCCGACCATGACCCATCCGATCGCATCCCGCCGCACCTTCCTGAAACTGTCCGCCGCGCTGGCCGGCACCGCGCTGCTGCCCGAAACGGGCGCGTTCGCGGCCGGCGGCGACGCCGCGCGCCGCACGGTGATCATCGATACCGACCCAGGGCAGGACGACGCCATCGCGATCCTGTTCGCGCTGGGCGCGCAGGACCGCCTCGACGTGCGCGCGCTGACCGCCGTGGCCGGCAACGTGCCGCTCGACCTGACCGAACGCAATGCGCGGATCATCCGCGACTGGGCCGGCCGTACGCAGACGCTGCCGGTCTTCGCGGGTTGCCCGCGCCCGCTCGTGCGCGAACTCGTGACGGCCGCGAACGTGCACGGCAAGACCGGCCTCGAAGGTGTCGCGCTGCACGAACCGCACGCACCGCTCGCGGCCGGGCATGCGGTGTCGTACCTCGTCGATACGCTGAGCCGCGCGGCGCCGAACAGCGTGACGCTGTGCGCGCTCGGCCCGCTGACGAACATCGCGACCGCGCTGGTCGAAGCGCCGCAGATCCGCGGCGCGTTGCGCGAGATCGTGCTGATGGGCGGCGCGTTTTTCGAGCGCGGCAACATCACGCCGGCCGCGGAGTTCAACATCTACGTCGATCCGCAGGCGGCCGAAGTCGTGTTCGGCAGCGGTGTGCCGATCGTCGTGCTGCCGCGCGACGTCGCGGTGAAGGCGCCGATCACACCGGCGCGCGTCGCGCCGTTCCGTGCGCTCGGCAACCGCTGCGGCGCGATCGTCGCGGACATCATGGACGCCGAGCTCGCGTACAACAAGAAGCGGCGCGGCGTCGACGACGGGCCGATGTACGACCCGACGGCGGTCGGCTATCTCGTCGATCCGACGCTGTTCAACGGACGCAAGGTGAACGTGGTCGTCGAGACGGCCGGGCAGTGGACGCTCGGCGAGACGGTGATCGACTGGAACGGGCGCAGCGGTCGCGCGCCGAACGCGACGTGGATCAACGAGGTCGACGCGGACCGCTTCTACGCGACGCTCGCCGAGCGCATCGCGAAGCTGCCCTGAACGCGACGCAACGTGACGCAACGCAACGTGTCACGCGCCGAACCGGATCAGATGTGCTTCGCAATCCACTCGCGGCAGGTGCGCACGTGCGGGCCGCGATCGTCGGCGGCGAGCGAGATCAGCGAGATCGCACGCGTGACGCGCGGTTTCTCGACGCGCAGCGCGACGAGTTCGGGATCGTGCAGATGCATCGTGTAGAGGCTCGGCAGCACGGCGGTCGCGAGGCCGTTGCGTGCAAGTGCATACAGCGGCTCGGTGTATTCCATCCGGTACGCGACGTTCAGGCGCAGCTTCGCGGCGCCGCCGGTGCGATGCAGCGACTCGCTGACGCTGCCGCGCACGAACACGGCCAGCTCGCGGTCGACGAGCTTCGCCCACGTGACGCTCTTCGCGCCCGCGAGCGGATCGTCGTGCCGCACGACGATCACGATCTCGTCCTCGAAGAGCTGCTGATAGTGCAGCGTGCCGTCGTCGCTGTCGGGTTCGCGCACGCCGATGCCGAGATCCGCGACGCCGTCGCGCACGGCTTCGACGAGTGCGCTGTTCGGCAGATCGGTGAGCGTGAAGCGCAGCGCCGGATGCGTGCCGCGCAGTGCGTTGAGCGCCGGCAGCAGGCGGCCGGCGACCGACGGGATGAACGCGATGCGCACCGTCTGGATGCGTTCGCCGATCAGCCGCGCCATGTCGTCGAAGGTGCCGCGCGCCTGGTTCAGCAGCCGCTCGGCGAGCGGCAGCACGGCCTCGCCGGCGGACGTCAGCGTGAGCCGGTGGGCGGTGCGCGCGAACAGGCGCCCGCCGAGCAGGAATTCGATCTGGCGGATCGACGCGGTGAGCGCGGGCTGCGTGAGCGACAGCGCCTGCGCGGCCTGCGTGAAGCTGCGCGCATGCGCAAGGACGACGAAGTGCTGGACCTGCCGCAGCGTGAGTGCGGGCAATAGCGACGAGCGGTCGGACGACATCGGGCAATAACGGTCGGGTGCGGTACGCGGCAGTATAGGGCCGCGCCGCGCGAACCGACACAGGACAATAATCGGAATCACAGGAGAACCACCATGTCAGCGACTGACACGATGCCGGCGCGTACGCCGGCCAGCTGGCTCGAACGGCGCTTCGCGCTCGCGGCGCGCGGCACCAGCGTGCGCACCGAGACGATCGCCGGCATCACGTCGTTTCTCGCGGCCGCTTACCTGCTCGTCGTGATCCCGTCGCTGCTCGCGACGGGCGGGATGGAGCGCGGCGCGGCGACGACCGCGACGATCATCGTGTTCGTGCTGTTCACGATGCTGATGGGCTTCTACGCGAACCTGCCGTTCCTCGTCGGCCCCGGCATCGGCGGCTCGGTGATCATCGGCGTGACGCTCGCGACGACGGAACACGTCGGCTGGCAGACGGGCCTCGGCATCGCCTGCGTGTCGGGCGTGCTGTTCTTCCTGCTGACGATCTTCGGCGCGCGCGGCGTCGTGATGCGACTGATTCCGGTGCAGATCAAGCTCGGGCTCGGCGCATCGATCGGCCTGTTCGTGACGATGCTCGGGCTGCGCAATGCAGGGATGGTCGTCGCGAACGCGAAGACCAACGCGTTCGCGCTCGGCGATTTCTCGCGGCCGGGCGCGCTCGTCGCGCTGATCGGTCTCGCGGTCGCGATCGTGCTGCAGGCGCGCAAGGTGCCCGGCGCGATCCTGATCGCGATTCTCGCCGCGGCCGCCGCCGGCGTGCCGCTCGGCGTCACGCATCTGCCCGCGTCGCTCGTGTCGCTGCCGCACAGCATCGCGCCGATCGCGTTCAAGCTCGACATCCGCAGCGCGTTGACGCTTGCGGCCGCGCCGTACCTGTTCGCGTTCTTCGCGGCGGAATTCTTCTCGACGCTCGGCACCGCGCTCGCGGTCGGCGCGAAGGCGAACCTGCTCGACGGGCAGGGGAACCTGCCGAACATCAACCGGCCGTTCCTGGTCGATTCGCTCGCCGCGACGTTCGGCCCCGTGTTCGGCATTCCCGCGCTGACCGCGCTGATCGAATCGGCGGCGGGCGTCGAGGCCGGCGGCCGCAGCGGGCTGTCGTCACTGGCGGCGGCCGTGCTGTTCGCCGCGATGCTGCTGTTCGTGCCGGTCGCGCTCGCGATCCCGAAGGAGGCGACCGCGCCGGCGCTGATCCTGATCGGGCTGTCGATGTTCGCGACGATCCGCCACACGCACTTCGACGACTTCACCGATGCACTGCCCGTGATGTCGATGGTGCTGCTCACGCTGATGTCGAACAGCTTCGGCACCGGCATCGCGGGCGGGCTGCTGTGCTACGTGCTCGTCAAGCTGCTGGCCGGCCGCTGGCGCGACGTGTCGTGGGGGCTCGTCGTGCTCGCGCTGCCGCTCGGCTATTACTTCTGGACCGTCGTGAAGCCGCACTGAGAGACGGTGTTCACGACGCATTAGCACTACCGCAAAAGAGACAGACATGAAGGAAACACCAGGCAACGTCCCGGCCGCGCGCACGGGCATCGAGATCACGGCCGCTCATCGGGCCTTCTTCCACGCGCTGCCGAAGATCGAGCTGCATTGCCACCTGCTCGGCGCGGTGCGGCACGACACGTTCGTCGCGCTCGCGCAGCGCAGCGGCGCCCCGATCGAGCGCGCGGAGATCGACGCGTTCTATGCGCGCGGCGAGAAGCCGGTCGGCGTGCTGCACGTGCTGCGCGCGCTCGACCAATACCTGCTCACGCGGCCCGACGATCTGCGGCGGATCACATACGAGTATCTCGAGGATGCGGCCGCGCACAACGTCCGGCATGCGGAATTCTTCTGGAATCCGACGGGTACGGTGCGCGTGTCGGGCATTCCGTATGCGGACGCACAGGCCGCGATCGTGACGGCGATTCGCGACGCCGCGCGCGATTTCGGGATCGGCGCCTGCCTGATTCCGAGCATCGACCGCGAGCAGAACCCGGACGAAGCGGTCGCGATCGTCGACTGGATGAAGGCGAATCGCGCGGACGAAGTCGCGGGGCTCGGGATCGATTACCGCGAGAACGACCGGCCGCCGGAGCTGTTCTGGAAGGCGTATCGCGACGCGCGTGCGGCCGGCTTCCGCACGACCGCGCATGCGGGCGAGTTCGGGATGCCGTGGCGCAACGTCGAGACGGCCGTCGAGCTGTTGCACGTCGACCGCGTCGATCACGGCTATACGATCGTCGACAACCCCGAGCTCTGCGCGCGCTATGCGGAGCGCGGGATCGTCTTCACGGTCGTGCCGACCAATTCGTACTACCTGCGCACGCTGCCGCCGGACCAATGGGCGGAGCGGCATCCGATGCGCAAGATGCCGGGCCTCGGGCTGAAGATCCATCCGAACACCGACGATCCGACGCTGCACAAGGTGAATCCGTCCGAGGCGTGGGAGCTGATGTTCAGCCATTTCGGCTTCACGGTCGCCGACCTGAAGCAGTTCATGCTGAACGGAATCGACGGCGCGTGGGTCGACGATGACACGAAGGCCGCATGGCGCGCGGCGTGGGCGCCGGAATTCGACGCACTGGCCGCGACGCTCGCGGCGGCTTGAGCGCGCTTTCTGCCGTAATGGGCGGCCGGCGAATCGCTCGGGCGGTCACGCCGGCCGCCTGCCGCCGGCGTCGAGCGACGTCGCGCAGCGGTCAGCGGAAAATTTTCAACCAGTCGAACAGGCCGGGATGCGGACGCCGCTTCGGTGCCGGCGCCGGTGCGCTGCGCGGCCGGAAGTCGGGCGAGAACTGCTCATGCGGGTCGATCGCCCGCGCCCGCAGCGCCGCATCGTAGAACGAACCGACGATCGGCAATGCGCTGTGTGCGCCCGCACCCCAGTAGTCGCTGCGCAGCGTCACGCTGCCGTCGTCGAAGCCGACCCACGCGCCGGCCACCAGTTGCGGATGCATCAGGATGAACCAGCCGTCCGTGTTGTCCTGCGTCGTGCCGGTCTTGCCCGCGACGTCGATGCGAATTCCGTAACGCGAGCGAATGTCGGCGCCGGTTCCGTAATCGACGACGCCGCGCATCACGTCGACCAGCGTCTGCGCCGCGGCCACCGGCAGCGCGCGTTCGGGCGGCGCGCTGCCGAATGCGGCGAGCACCTTGCCGTCGCGATCCTCGATGCGCGTGATCATCTGCGGCGCGACGTAGACGCCGCGATTCGCGATCGTCCCGTACGCGGACACCATCTCCTTCAGCGTGACGGGGCTCGTACCGAGCGCGAGCGACGGCACCGCTTCGAGCGGGCTGTCGCGCACGCCCATCGCGCGCGCGAGCTGCGCGACCCTGGCCGCGCCCTCGCGCTGCATGACCTGCGCGGTGATGCGATTGCGCGACAGGGCGAGCGCGTCGCGCAGCGTCATCGGCGCGTCGGTCGGCGGCTCCTCATCGGTCGGGCGCCATACCGCGTGCGCGCCGATCGGGATCGCCACGGGGCGGTCGACGAACGTATCGCCCGGGCGCATCCCGTCCGCGAACGCGGCGCCATAGACGAACGGCTTGAATGTCGAGCCCGGCTGGCGCCGCGCCTGCACGACGTGATCGAACGGCTCGCTGCCGAAATCGGGGCTGCCGACCCACGCGCGGATCGCGCCGTTGCGCGGATCGATCGCGACGAAGCCGGCCTGCACCTGCGTCTTGCGCTCGCACAACACCTGCATGAACGCGCGATTCGCGCCGAGCTGCTTCAGTGCCGCTGCATCGGCGAGCCCTGCATCGCGTGCGTCGCGGTAGTCGGGTGTCTGCCGGATGAAGCCGCGGAACAGGTCGTTGCGCAGCCCGCAGCCGGACGGGCCGCGCCACGCGCCGTCGGCGACCGCCTGCAGCCGTTCGGTCTGCCGGGTCAGCGCCTGCGTCGCCATGTCCTGCAGCCGTGAATCGAGCGTCGTGCGCACGACGAGGCCGTCCGAGTAGAGGTCGTAGTTGTTCCGATCAGCCCATGCGATCAGCCACTTGCGCAGCTGCACCGCGAAGTGTGGAGCCGGGCCGGGCTGTGCCGTCTGCGGCTCGAAGTCGACGCGCAGCGGCCGGCGCTGCAATCGCGCGAGCTGCTGCGGCGACAGCATGCCCATCTCCGCCATCCGGGCGAGCACGATGTTGCGGCGCTGGACCGCACGCTCAGGGTTCAGCACCGGGTTGTAGTAGCTGTTGCCCTTCAGCATCCCGACGAGCGTCGCGCTTTCGACGATGTCGAGCTGGTCTGCTGATTTGCCGAAATAGGTGCGCGCGGCCATTTCGACGCCGAACGCGTTGTACAGGAACGGCACGGTGTTCAGGTAGGTCTCGAGAATCTCGTCCTTGCTGTATACCGTCTCGATCTTGAACGCGGTAATCAGCTCCTTCATCTTGCGCGTGAGCGTCGGCGCGCGGCCGACTTCATCCGGATACAGGTTGCGTGCAAGCTGCTGCGTGATCGTCGAGCCGCCCTGGCGGCTGCCCGAGAAAGTATGCAGGCCGGCCGCGAGCGTGCGGCGCCAGTCGATGCCGTGATGCGCGTAGAAGCGGTGGTCCTCGGTCGCGATCAGCGCGTCGACCATGTGGGGCGAGATCTGCTTGAGCGGCACCCATTCGCGGTTGACGGGCCGGAATTCGGCGATCAGCTGGCCGTCGGCCGACAGCACGCGCGCGGGACGGTCGATGCGCGCCTTGCGAATGTCGCCGATGCTCGGCGTGAACGGCACGAACGCGAGCAGGACCAGCAGGCCGAGCACCGGTATCGCGGCGAGCGTCAGCGCGACGCCGCGCCGCGTTGGATGGCGCAGGCGTCGCCACGCGCCGGCGCCCAGCGCGCGGGCGCCGTCACGGCAGCGGAGCCAAAGGTTGCGGAGAAACGGCACGAAGCGATTCACGGCGGCAGGAGCGCGATCGGAAAAGGCGCGATCCTAGCAAACCGCGCAACGTTGGCTGTGGCCAAAATGCCGGTTTTCTTGCAGGATTTACAGACGATTACGTTTGTTGCCCGCGGACAACCTTTGGTCTATGCGTCATCGCGATTCGTCCGATGAATCGGCGCCGGCCGCGTCGCCCACTACATCCGCGAGCCGCTGTGCGGCCGCTTCCATCCGCGCGCGATCGAACCCGCCGAAACCGAGCACGAGGCCCGGACGCTCGGTGTCCGGCGCGAACATCGGCGACACCGCACGCACCGCGACGCCCGCCTGCGCGGCGCGCGCCACCACGTCGAGATCGTCGATCCCTTCTGCGAGCCACAGCACCACGTGCATGCCCTGATCGCCCGGCTGCACCCATGCGCGCTCGCGCGGCAGCCGCGCGCCCAGCGTGTCGATCAGCAGCGCGCGCTGTTCCGCGTAGACGCCGCGCACGCGGCGAATGTGGCGGTCGAGATGGCCTTCCGCGATGAACGCGGCGAGCACGTGCTGATCGGCGGTCGGCGCATGACGATCCATCAGCACGCGCGCGCCGCAGAAGGCCGGCACGAGATCGTCGGGCGCGATCACGTAGCCGAGCCGCAGCGATGGAAACAGGATCTTGCTGAAGGTGCCGAGATAGACCACGCGATCGGGGTCGAGCCCCTGCAGCGAAGGAAACGGATAGCCTTCGTAGCGCAGCTCGCTGTCGTAATCGTCTTCGACCACCCAGGCGCGATGCGTGCGCGCCCAGCCGAGCAGCGCGTTGCGCCGCGCCATGCTCATCGGCATCCCGAGCGGGTACTGGTGCGACGGCGTGACGAATGCCGCGCGTGCGTCCGGTGCGACGCGGATGCCGGCCTCGACGTCGATGCCGTCCGCGTCGACCGGCACGCGCACCATCGCGTCGCGGCGCCCGGTGCTCTCGAGCAGCGCGGTGATGCCGCGATAGGCGGGATTCTCGACCCACGCGCGATCGTGCGCGCCGAGCAGCACCTGGCTCGCGAGGTGCAGCCCCTGTTGCGTCCCGCTCGTGATCACGACCTGATCGGCGCTGCAGCGCACCGAGCGCGAGCGGCGCACGTAATCGGCGATCGCTTCGCGCAGCGGCAACGCGCCTTGGGGATCCGCATAGCCGGACGGCGCACCGGCACCGCGTGCGCGCAGCCA
>NZ_VWWG01000100.1:0-25603 GCF_011753085.1 Burkholderia sp. Tr-862 | reverse complement strand
TTACACCGTCAACAACCCCTTCTTCTCGATGAACGCGACGACGTCCGCGATGCCGTCGAGCGCCTTCAGGTTCGTCATCACGTAAGGCCGCTCGCCGCGCATCTTCTTCGTGTCGGACGCCATCACGTCGAGGTTCGCGCCGACGAGCGGCGCGAGATCGGTCTTGTTGATCACGAGCAGGTCGGACTTCGTGATCCCGGGGCCGCCCTTGCGCGGAATCTTCTCGCCGCCGGCGACGTCGATCACGTAGATCGTCAGGTCCGACAGCTCGGGGCTGAACGTTGCCGCGAGATTGTCGCCGCCCGACTCGATGAACACGATGTCGGCATCGGGAAAGCGCGACAGCATCCGGTCGACGGCCTCGAGGTTGATCGACGCATCCTCACGGATCGCCGTGTGCGGGCAGCCGCCCGTCTCGACGCCCATGATGCGTTCCTCGGGCAGCGCGCCCGCGACGGTCAACAGGCGCTGGTCTTCCTTCGTATAGATGTCGTTCGTGATCGCGACGAGGTCGTAGCGCTCGCGCATCGCCTTGCACAGCATTTCGAGCAGCGTGGTCTTGCCGGAGCCGACCGGGCCGCCGATGCCGACGCGCAGCGGCGGCAGTTTCTTGGTGCGGCGGGCGGGGGAGAGAGCGGATGCGTTCATGGCGTGGGTCGGGTTCAGGAGCGGAACAACCGCGAATACTGGGTTTCGTGCCGCGCGGACAGGATGCCGAGCTGCGGCGCAAACGTGTTGACGGCGTCGGGCGGCGTGGCGAGCGCGCGGCGCACGGCCGCGTCGATCGCGCCGCGCAGCGCGACGATGATGCGTTGCCCGGCAAGCTGGCCGAGCGGCACCGCTTTCAGCGCGGCCGACGTCTGGTTCTCGACCCAGCCGAACGCGTACGCGGCGAGCACGGCGTCGGCGCTCGCGTCGTGCGCGGCGGCCGCGTAGGCGAACGCGGTCGGCAGCGCGATTGGCGAAATCGTCGAGAGCGTCGTGCGGCGCGCGGCATCGCCCCATTCGAGCGATGTGCAGAGCTGCGCGAGCGACCAGCCCATCTGCTCGGTTTCGCGGCGCAACTCCGCCGATTCGCGGCTCGCGACGAACCACGCGTTCTCGCGCGCGAGCGCATCGGCGTCGTGAGCGTGCCAGCGTGCGAGCTGGTGCGCGAGGAACGGCAGTTCGCCGTGCGCGAGCACGTCGGTCAGCCCGCTCGCGATCCAGTCGCGCGCGGTGTCGGCGTCGCGGATCAGGTTCGCGTCGAGCGCGGCTTCGAATCCCTGCGAATAGCTGAACGCGCCGATCGGCAGCGCGGGCGACGCGAGATGCAGCAGCGCGACGAGCTCAGTGGTGGTCATGGCCGTGGTGGCCGTGCGTGCAGCCCGGACCATGCTGGTGATCGTGATCGTGATCGTGATCGTGATCGTGATCGTGCGAGTGCGAGTGCGAGTGCGAGTGCGAGTGGCCGTGGTGCTCGCCGAATACCTGCTGCGCGAGCGCGTAATCCTCGGCGAACGTCGCGTCATGTCCGTGCTTGTGGCCGCCGCCGTACGCACCGGATTCCGGCTGGAACGGTGCGCTCGTTGATTCGACCTGCGTGCCGAGCCGGCGCAGCATGTCCGCGAGTACCGGATCGGCTTCGAGCTTCAGGTAGCCGTCGCCGATCTCGACCGGCGTGTGACGGTTGCCGAGGTGATACGCGGCGCGCATCAGCGTGAGCGGATCGCCCGCGCGCACGAGCAGCACGGTCTCGGGCGCCGCGGCGATGCGCACGAGCGCGCCGTCGTCGGCGACGAGCACGTCGCCGTCGCGCAGCACGGTGCCGCGCGGCAGCAGGACCGCGACGTCCTCGCCGGTATCCAGCGTGGCCGCGAGGCGGCTCTTGCAGCGGGCGTCATAGGCGAGCGTGAGCGTCGGCGCGCGTGCGACGAGCGACGCGGCGAGCTTCACGTTCGGGGCAATGCGTTTGTCGAGGGTGCGCATGGAACGAAAACCGGAAATCAGAACAGGAAATAGCGCTGCGCCATCGGCAGCACCGACGCCGGTTCGCAGGTGAGCAACTGGCCGTCGGCGATCACGTCGTAGGTTTCGGGGTCGACGCTGATCGACGGGCGCCATGCGTTGTGGATCATGTCGGCCTTCGTCACGTTGCGGCAGTTGCGCACCGGCACGATGCGCTTCGCGAGCCCGTAGCGTTCGGCGATGCCCGCATCGGCGGCCATCTGCGACACGAAGGTCAGCGACGTGCGCGCGAGCGCGCCGCCGCGGGTCGCGAACATCTCGCGGTAGTGGACCGGCTGCGGCGTCGGGATCGACGCGTTCGGGTCGCCCATCTGCGCGACCGCGATCATCCCGCCCTTCAGGATCATCGACGGCTTGATCCCGAAGAACGCCGGTTCCCACAGCACGAGGTCGGCCCACTTGCCGGGTTCGATCGACCCGACTTCGTGCGCGATCCCGTGCGTGATCGCCGGGTTGATCGTGTACTTCGCGACGTAGCGTTTCGCGCGGAAGTTGTCGTTGCGGGCGCCGTCTTCCGGCAGCGCGCCGCGCTGCACTTTCATCTTGTGCGCGGTCTGCCACGTGCGGATGATCACTTCGCCGACGCGGCCCATCGCCTGTGAATCGGACGACAGCATCGACAGTGCGCCGAGATCGTGCAGGATGTCCTCGGCCGCGATCGTCTCGCGGCGGATCCGCGATTCGGCGAACGCGAGATCCTCGGCGATCGACGGATCGAGGTGATGGCACACCATCAGCATGTCGAGATGCTCGTCGAGCGTGTTGATCGTGTACGGGCGCGTCGGGTTGGTCGACGACGGCAGCACGTTCGCCTCGCCGCACACCTTCAGGATGTCGGGCGCATGGCCGCCGCCCGCGCCTTCGGTGTGGTACGTGTGGATCGTGCGGCCCTTGAACGCGGCGACCGTCGATTCGACGAAGCCGCCTTCGTTCAGCGTGTCGGTGTGGATCGCGACCTGCGTGTCGGTGTCGTCGGCCACCGACAGGCAGTTGTCGATCGCGGCGGGCGTCGTGCCCCAGTCTTCATGCAGCTTCAGGCCGATCGCGCCGGCCGCGATCTGCTCGACGAGCGGCTGCGGCAGGCTCGCGTTGCCCTTGCCGAGGAAGCCGAGGTTGATCGGCCAGCCGTCGGCCGCCTGCAGCATCCGCTCCATGTGCCACGGGCCAGGCGTGCAGGTCGTCGCGTTGGTGCCGGTGGCCGGCCCCGTGCCGCCGCCGAGCATCGTCGTGACGCCCGACGCGAGCGCCTCGTCGATCTGCTGCGGGCTGATGAAGTGGATGTGCGTGTCGATGCCACCCGCGGTGACGATCAGCCCTTCGCCGGCAATCACTTCGGTCGCGGCGCCGATCGCGATCGTCACGCCGGGCTGGATGTCGGGGTTGCCGGCCTTGCCGATCGCGGCGACGCGGCCGTGCTTGATCGCGATGTCGGCCTTCACGATGCCCCAGTGATCGAGGATCACCGCGTTCGTGATGATCGTGTCGGGCACGTCGGCGGCCACGCGCTGCGACTGGCCCATCCCGTCACGGATCACCTTCCCGCCGCCGAATTTCACTTCCTCGCCGTAGATCGTGTAGTCGCGTTCGATCTCGATCAAGAGTTCGGTATCGGCGAGCCGTACGCGGTCGCCCGTCGTCGGCCCGAACATTTCCGCGTACGCGCGGCGGCTCAAGCGTAATGTCATGGTGCTGTTCCTGAAGAGTGGGGCGCGCCTTACAGCGGCCCCATCACCTTGCCCTGAAAACCGTAGACGGCGCGGTCGCCGGCCAGCTCGACGAGCTCGACGGTGCGCGTCTGGCCCGGCTCGAAGCGCACGGCGGTGCCGGCCGCGATGTTGAGCCGGAAGCCGCGCGCGGCCGCACGGTCGAACGACAGCGCGTCGTTGACTTCGAAGAAGTGGTAGTGCGAGCCGACCTGCACCGGCCGGTCGCCGGTGTTCGCGACGACGACCGTCAGCGTCGGGCGGCCTGCGTTCAGTTCGTGCTCGCCGTCGTCGGTGAGGATTTCGCCGGGGATCATGCGGGTGGCCTCGATCACGGAATCGGGTGGTGGACGGTCACGAGCTTGGTGCCGTCCGGAAAGGTCGCCTCGACCTGGATGTCGGGGATCATCTCCGGCACGCCATCCATCACGTCGTCGCGCGTGAGCAGCGTCGTGCCGTAGTGCATCACCTCGGCGACGGTCTTGCCGTCGCGCGCGGCTTCCATCAGCGCGGCGGTGATGAATGCGACCGCCTCCGGATAGTTGAGCTTCAGACCGCGCGCGCGACGGCGCTCGGCCAGCAGCGCCGCCGTGAAGATCAGCAGCTTGTCCTTTTCTCGGGGAGTCAGTTTCATGAAGGCAATCGTTCAGGAAAACGTAATTTTTTATCGGGGCGCGGGGTTTCGGCACAGGCGCGGGTCATCGTAGCACCGCGCGATTTTCCGTGCGTCCTGTATCCGTTATGTAAGCAGCAAGGTGCGTGCCATGCCGATAAAACGTGCGGCGATGCGCGTTCGTGGTGCGCGATGCATGAATGGGGGGCAGCACGGGCGACGGCGCTGCGCCGAAACGGTGCGCGCCGGGCGGCGCGCGCTCAGGTTTGCCAGAGGCGCAGCGGCCGCGCGTCGACGCCGTGCACGATCGGTCGCAGGTAAAGCCAGCAGTCGGCGAAGTGGCGCTGAAGCGCTTCCATCGAGGTCGACACCGCGCGCACCAGCACGACGCCGGGCGTCACGCAGGTCGCGCCCGCGCGCAGCGTGTCGTCGAACGGCATCCGCGCGGCGAGCGCTTCGGCAAGTGCCGCATCGCACGCGGCGCCGGCGGCCCACAGCGTGCCGTACACGGGAAAGCCGGCGAGACCCTGCAACGCGCCGCGCAGCGGATCGCGCGCGTCGAGCAGCGCGCGCTCGGTCCACAGCGGCCGTCCGTCGGCATCGACGAGTGCCGAGCTCGACGCGATGCGGCCGGCCGACCACGTTTCGCCGGCCGCCTGCCTGCCGAGTTGCGTCGCGTCCCAGCCGATCGCGCTCGCGCCCGCGCCGAGTGTCACCGTGAAATCGAGCGCGGCGTGGGCCGCGTCGAAGAAGAGGTTGTTCTGCGGCAGCCAGTCGAGCTTCGCGTGCGCGCCGACCGTGATGCCGATGCGTTGCGTCGCGTCGAGACCGTTCGACTTGTACCACTTGGTCGCGCCGGGCGTCGTCAGCACCGCGTGCGTGCCGTCGCCGAGCGCGATGCCGATGTCGAGCCGGTCACCGCCCGCGACGCCGCCGGGCGGGTGAACGATGACCGCGTGGCAGATCGCGTCGCCTTCCGGATACAGCGGCCGCTGCACGCGCAGCGGGCCGTCGTGCAGCCGGTGGACGAGCGTCGTGCGCGCGCCGTGCCGTTCGAAGCCGAGTTCGAGGCAACCGCGCCACGATTTGGCGACGGAGGGGCGGGACAGCGAGGCGTGAGAATCAGGGGCGGACATCGGTGCAAAGCAGGGGACGGGCGCGGTGAACGAGGATGCTACCGCAACAATATACGCTTCGGCGCTCGCAGTGCAGGCAGACGCAACGCCGCTCGCAGGCCGTGCCGTTCCGCCAGCGTGGGCCGCGCCGCACGGCGACGCGCCGGATCGATGCGTCGGAGCGATAACCGGAAGCGATGCCCCTTCGGCGCCCGCCTGCTACACCGCGATCAGCTCGCGCACGCCGTTCGCCTCCATGTCCCGCGCATCGCCGCCCGCGACGATCTCGCCGCGGCTCATCACCCAGTAGTGGTCCGCGATCGAGCGCGCGAAGTCGTAGTACTGCTCGACGAGCAGCACGGTCATCTTCGATTCGTCGACCAGCTGGCGCAGCGTGCGCCCGATGTCCTGGATGATCGACGGCTGGATGCCCTCGGTCGGCTCGTCGAGGATCAGCAGCTGCGGCTCGCTCATCAGCGCGCGGCCGATCGCGAGCTGCTGCTGCTGGCCGCCCGACAGGTCGCCGCCGCGCCGTGCCCGCATGTCCTTCAGCACCGGGAACAGGTCGTAGATGCGCTCGGGCACCGACGACCGCGCCTTGCGGCTTGCCGCACCGACGAGCAGGTTTTCCTCGACGGTCAGCCGCGGAAAGATGTCGCGGCCCTGCGGCACGTAGGCAAGCCCGGCCGCGACGCGTGCATACGGCGGCAACGCGCCGAGCGGCGTGCCGCGCCACGACACGCTGCCGCTCTTCGCGGCGACGACGCCCATCAGGCAGCGCAGCAGCGTGCTCTTGCCGACGCCGTTGCGGCCGAGCAGCACGGTGAGCTTGCCGTCTTCGGCGGCGAGGTTCACGTTGCGCAGGATATGGCTGCCGCCGTAGTACTGGTTCAGTGCGTCGATCTTCAGCATCGCATCATCTTCCGAGGTAGGACTCGATCACCGCGTCGTCGCGCTTGACCTGGTCGAGCGTGCCGTGCGCGAGCACCGCGCCATTGGCCATCACCGTCACGCGGCCCGTGTCGCCCGCGAGCGCCGCGACGAAGTCCATGTCGTGCTCGACGACCATCATCGAGCAGGTGCCGCGCAGCGTGTTCAGCAGCGCGGCGAGTTCCATCGTCTCGTGATCGGTCATCCCGGCCGCCGGCTCGTCGAGCAGCAAGAGGGCAGGGCGCTGCATCAGCAGCATGCCGATCTCGAGCCGCTGCTTCTGCCCGTGCGACAGCTCGCCGGCCGCGCGATATGCATCGCTTTCAAGGCCGATCAGCGCGAGCGTTTCCTCGATCTTCGCCTGCGCGGTGCGGTCGAGCCGCGCGCGCAGCGACGCGAGCCAGCCCTTGTCGGTCTGCATCGCGAGTTCGAGGTTTTCCCACACCGGATGCTGTTCGAACACGGTCGGCTTCTGGAACTTGCGGCCGATTCCCGCACGCGCGATTTCCGGCTCGTTCATCCGGGCGAGATCGAGCGTCTGGCCGAGAAACACCTTGCCCGAATCGGCGCGCGTCTTGCCGGTGATCACGTCCATCATCGTGGTCTTGCCCGCGCCGTTCGGGCCGATCACGCAGCGCAGCTCACCGGCGTCGATCGCGAGCGACAGCTTGTTCAGCGCGCGAAAGCCGTCGAAGCTCACCTCGATGTCTTCGAGGTAGAGGATCGTGCCGTGCGACGTGTCGATGCCGGGCGGCACCACGCGGCCCATCGATGCGGTGCCGCTGACGGTCAGCAGCTCGTCTTCGGCCGGTGGCGTGAACTGGTAGAGGGCCGTGCCGTTCATCCGCGTTTCCCCTTCGCAAGCAGCGTGTCGACGAGGCCCATGATCCCGCGCGGCAGCAAGAGCGGCACCAGCACGAAGATCAGGCCGAGAAAGAACAGCCAGTATTCGGCGAAGTACGCGGTAAAGAAACTCTTCGCGCCGTTCACCGCGAACGCGCCGACGATCGGCCCGATCAGCGTGCCGCGCCCGCCCACCGCGACCCAGATCGCCATTTCGATCGAGTTGCCGGGCGACATCTCGCCGGGATTGATGATGCCGACCTGCGGCACGTACAGCGCGCCCGCGATGCCGCACAGCACGGCCGACAGCGTCCACACGAACAGCTTGTACGCGAGCGGGCTGTAGCCGAGGAACATCAACCGCGTTTCGCCGTCGCGCACCGCGGTGACCACGCGCCCGAGCTTGCTCGTGACGATCGCGCGCGCGGCGATGAACGCGAGCACGAGCGTCGCGAAAGTCAGCAGCAACAGCACCGTGCGCGTGCCGGGCGACGTGATCGCAAACCCGGCGATGCGCTTGAAGTCGGTGAAGCCGTTGTTGCCGCCGAAGCCCGTCTCGTTGCGAAAGAACAGCAGCATCGCGGCGAACGTCAGCGCCTGCGTGATGATCGACAGGTACACGCCCTTCACGCGCGAGCGGAACGTGAAGAAGCCGAACACCCACGCGAGCACGGCCGGCACGAGCACGACCAGCGCGAGCGCCCAGGCGAGATGCTGCGTGCCGCTCCAGTACCAGGGCAGCTGATGCCAGTCGAGGAACACCATGAAGTCGGGCAGGTCGCTGCCGTACTTGCCCTCGTGGCCGATCTCGCGCATCAGGTACATGCCGATCGCATAGCCGCCGAGCGCGAAGAACAGCCCGTGGCCGAGACTGAGGATGCCGCAGTAGCCCCACACGAGATCGAGCGCGAGCGCGGCGATCGCGTAGCACATCAGCTTGCCGCCCAGCGTCATCGCATACGCGGACAGGTGGAACGCGCTCGACTCGGGCGCGACCAGCGCGGCCAGCGGCACGCCGACGCCGATCGCGATGCACAGCGCGACGAGCGCGAGCCAGGCGCGGCGCGACAGCAGCGCGGGGCGCGGCGGCAGGCCGAGCGCGAAGCTTTCCTTCGCGGGCACGGCGGCAGCGGGTTTCGGCGCGTCGGCGACCGGGTTCGACAACGAATCGGTGATTGAAGTCATGTCACGCCTCCGCGCTGCGGCCCTTCGGGGCGAACATGCCCTGCGGACGTTTCTGGATGAACAGCACGATCATCACGAGCACCGCGATCTTCGCGAGCACGGCGCCCCAGAACGGCTCGATCGCCTTGCTGACGAGACCGAGCCCGAAGCCGCCGAGCACGGTGCCGGCGATCTGGCCGACGCCGCCGAGCACTACCGCCATGAACGAATCGATGATGTAGTTTTGCCCGAGATCGGGGCCCACGTTGCCGATCTGCGACAGCGCGCAGCCGCCGAGGCCAGCGATACCCGCGCCGAACGCGAACGCATACGCATCGACGCGCGCGGTCTTCACGCCGACGCACGCGGCCATCCGGCGGTTCTGCGTGACCGCGCGCACGAACAGGCCGAGCCGCGTCTTCGTCAGGACCGCCCACGCAACGAACACGACCGCGAGCGCGAACGCGAGGATCGCGAGCCGGTTGTACGGCAGGATCAGGTTCTGCATCACCGTCACGCCGCCGCTCATCCACGACGGGTTCACGACCTGCACGTTCTGCGCGCCGAACAACATGCGCGTCGCCTGGATCAGGATCAGGCTCACGCCGAACGTCGCGAGCAGCGTCTCGAGCGGGCGGCCGTACAGGTGCCGCAGCACGAGCCGTTCAAGCACGATGCCGACCAGCGCGGCCGCCGCGAACGAAACGGGCACCGCGACGAGCGGATACCAGTCGAACGCGGCCGGCGCATGGCGCTGGATCAGCGTCTGCACGACATAGGTTGCGTACGCACCGATCATCAGGAATTCGCCGTGCGCCATGTTGATCACGCCGATCAGCCCGTACGTGATCGCGAGGCCGAGCGCCGCGAGCAGCAGCACGCTGCCGAGCGACAGGCCCGCGAACACGGTGCCCACGATCTCGCCGCGGCGCTGCAGTGCGTGCAACGCGTCGAGCCCTTGCTGCGCGGCTGCGCGTACGCGCGCGTCGGGTTCCGTGTAGCTGCCGTCGGCGTTCCTCGCGACGAGCGGGCGCAACTGCTCGATCATGTCGAGATCGCTGCGCGCGGCCACCACCTGCACGGCTTCGAGACGCTTCGCCGGATCGGCATCGTGCAGCGCGGCGATGGCCCACAGTGCGTCGAGGCGGCGCTTCAATGCCGGGTCGGTTTCCTTCGCGCGTGCACGCTCGATCATCGGCTTGAGTGCCGAATCGGGCGACTTCAGCAGCGCGTCGATCGCGTCGCGACGCGCGGCGACATCGGGCGATGCGAGCGCGAGTCCCGACAGCGCGCCGGCGATCTTCGTGCGCAGCAGGTTGTTCAGCATCACGGGCTGTGCGTCGCCGGCCGGCGTCGCGGCCTGCGTCAGCGCATCGTGCGCGGTGTCGCCGGTCTGGATCAGCAG
Organism: Burkholderia sp. Tr-862; assembly: GCF_011753085.1. Lineage (NCBI taxonomy): Bacteria > Pseudomonadati > Pseudomonadota > Betaproteobacteria > Burkholderiales > Burkholderiaceae > Burkholderia > Burkholderia sp. Tr-862. The sequence goes on along the minus strand of NZ_VWWG01000100.1, from coordinate 15,823 downwards.
GCGGCCGTCGCCGGTCGCGAGCGCGTCGCCGGTCGACAGCGCATTGAGCAACGCGACGGCGCGCGGATCGGCATCGGCGGCGATCCGTTCGATCGCGGTTGTTTTCGCGTCGAAGTCGTCGCCGGCGAGCGCGGCGGTATCGGCGGCCGTCAGGGCGAACGCGGCGCGCGGCAGCGCGCAGGCCAGCGCGGCACAGGCGACGACCGCGACGGCGGCGCGGCGAAAGCGGGTAGGCATCGGGAGATCCTGTGGGGCGTGGGAAAGCGAATGCGTGCGGCGGTGCGCGGGCGCGTGCGGTTCGTCACCGCACGCGCGGCGGCATGCCCGCGGCAGCCTGCGAGCGGAGCGCCACACCGGTGTGCAGCGCTCCGCATCGCATCAGGCGAGCACCGCGCGCTGCCGCCGCAGGAATGCCGGGATCGAGCTGACGATGTCCGGCTTGCCCTGGTTGCCCGCGATGAACGGGCTCCACGGCTGCGCGCGGACCGCCGTCTTCGTCTTCCACACGACGTTGAATTGCCCGTCGCCCCGAATCTCGCCGATCATCACCGGCTTGTGCAGGTGGTGGTTGCCGTCCATCGAGAGCGTGAAGCCCGACGGCGCGGCGACGCTCTGACCGATCATCGCGACGCGCACCTTGTCGACATCGGTGCTCTTCGCCTTCTCGACGGCCTGCTTCCACATATGGATGCCCACATAGGTCGCCTCCATCGGGTCGTTGGTCACGCGCTTCGCGCCGCCCGGCAGGTTGTTCGCCTTCACCCACGCGGCGAACTGGTCCTTGAACTTCGTGTTCGTCGGGTTCTTCACCGACATGAAGTAGTTCCATGCGGCGAGATGGCCGACGAGCGGCTTCGTGTCGATCCCGCGTAGTTCTTCCTCGCCGACCGAGAAGGCGACCACCGGCACGTCGGTCGCCTTGATTCCCTGGTTGCCGAGTTCCTTGTAGAACGGCACGTTCGAATCGCCGTTGATCGTCGAGATCACGGTCGTCTTGCCGCCCTGCGCGAAGGTCTTGATGTTCGCGACGATCGTCTGGTAATCGCTGTGGCCGAACGGCGTGTAGACCTCCTGAATGTCGGCGTCCTTCACGCCCTTCGATTTCAGGAACGCACGCAGGATCTTGTTGGTCGTGCGCGGATACACGTAGTCGGTGCCGAGCAGGAAGAAGCGCTTCGCGCCGCCGCCTTCCGCGCCCATCAGGTACTCGACGGCCGGTATCGCCTGCTGGTTCGGCGCGGCGCCCGTGTAGAACACGTTGCGCGACATTTCCTCGCCTTCGTACTGCACCGGGTAGTAGAGCAGGCCATTCAGTTCCTCGAACACCGGCAGCACCGACTTGCGCGACACCGACGTCCAGCAGCCGAACACGCACGCGACCTTGTCCTGCGTGAGCAGCTGGCGCGCCTTCTCCGCGAACAGCGGCCAGTTCGATGCGGGATCGACGACCACCGGCTCGAGCTTGCGGCCCATCACGCCGCCGTTCTTGTTGATGTCGGCGATCGTCATCAGCGCCGTGTCCTTCAGCGATGTTTCGGAGATCGCCATCGTGCCCGACAGCGAATGCAGGATGCCGACCTTGATCGGGCCCGTGCCCGCATCGGCCGCTTGCGCGAACGGACTCTTGCCCGCCAGCGCGAGTGCACCGGCCATCGAACCGAACTTCAGCAGACTGCGACGTTTCATCGGGTTCCCCTTGACGTGTTGGATGTGCGTGCGCCGTGGTGGCGCCGGCATCCCAGTAACGCAAGGCATGTGCCAGTCGCGCGGATGCACGCTGGGCGTGCCTGACCCGGGTGGCTCAAGGGGCGCACGCGGTGCACATGACGCGTCGTGCAGCATGCGCGATCCGTTGCGGTGCAGTCGCGCGGGCGCAAATGGTGCACGGCGCGCTCGCCGAGGCACCGAAGTCAACGGAACGAGAGTGAAACACGGAAGCAGAAACGCAAACGGGCGCGCAAAGCGCGCCCGTTCGGCGGGGACCGGTGCGACCGGCGGCAATGGGCCGGTCGGCGTGGCGGCGCGCGATGCGCCGCGGGGTAGGGTGGTAACTCGTCGGTAACTCAGTAACGCGGCACGGACGGATCGACGTCACGCGACCACGCGTCGATGCCGCCCTGCAGGTTGTACAGCTTCGTGAAGCCGCGCGATTCGAGGAACATCGCGACCTGCGCGCTGCGCATTCCGTGATGGCACACGCAGACGATTTCGGCTTCGTCGTCGAGCTCTTCGCTGCGCGCGGGGATCTGCTGCATCGGGATCGACACGCTGCCGGCGATCTGCGCGGTCGAGATTTCCCACGGTTCGCGCACGTCGAGCACGACCGGCGCGGGACGCGCCGGATCGCGAAGCCATTCCGCGAGCATCGCGGGCGTCAGGATCTGCATGGGGCCGCCGCTCAGAACTTGAAACGCGACGGTTCGATCGCGTTCACGAGATGGTCGACGTAGGTCTCGAACACGTCGGCGACACGGTACTGCTTGTCGTCGATGCGCGTGATGATCTGCGCCTTCATCACCGGACGGCCACCGACGAACGCCGACAGGCGGCCGCCGATCTTCAGCTGTTCGAGCATCTGCTGCGGCACGACCGGCAGGCCGCCCGCGACGCAGATCACGTCGTACGGCGCCTTGTCGGGCCAGCCGAGCGAACCGTCGCCGAGCGCGACTTCCGCGTTCGTCACGCCGTCGTTGCGCAGGTTGTCGGCCGCGAACTTCGCGATGGCCGGATCGATCTCGACAGCCGTCACGTGCAGCGTGCGATGCGCGAACAGCGCGGCCAGGTAGCCGGAGCCCGCGCCGATCACGAGCACGTTCTCGTGCTTCTTGACCGCCAGTTCCTGCAGCATGCGCGCTTCGACGCGCGGGAACAGCATCTTGCCGCGGCCGCCGGGCAGCGGCAGCTCGAGGTCGGCGAACGCGAGATCGCGATGTTCGGGCGACACGTAGTTTTCACGCTTGACGATCGACAGCAGGCCCAGGACGTCCAGATCCAGCACGTCCCACGGCCGGATCTGTTGTTCGATCATGTTGAAACGCGCGTTTTCGATATTCATGGTGTGGTCACGCAGCCAGGTCGGCCATCAGCGGGGATAGAGAAACTTCGTGATTGTACCAAACGGGGCGGCGGCGAAGCCTTCAGACGGCCTGCAACAGACCTTTACCCCTTGCTCTTCTTGATCTGCGCTTCGAACGCGAGGTCGAGCTTGCTCGCCTTGCGCGGCTTTTGGGGGCCGAATTGGTCGACGAACTTGACGAACTCGTCGAGCGGCAGCGGCTCGCTGCGCTTCTCGGCGGTGCCGCCCGAGCGGTCGACCAGATAGAACAGGCCGCCCGCCATCGCGACGGCCGCGAACTGCGGGTTGCCGGACCGGGTCTTCAGGCGTTCGACCGCGTGGGTCGCTTTGGTGGTGCGCATCGTGCGGGTTCTTGCAGGGGCGTTGAGCCCGTTACTTTATCAAACCGGCCGCCCGCATGCGGCCGCGCGCCGTCAGACGGTGCGCGAGTAGCGCTGGCGCGGCGTCCGGCCGAGGTAGGCGTCGAACGCCATCGCGATGTTGCGCACGACCATCCGGCCGGCCGGGTGAATCGTCAGGCGGTCGCCGGCGACCGTCAGCAGCCCGTCCTGCTCGAACCCGCGCAGCGCGTCGAGCTCGCGCGCGAAGTGGTCGGCGAAGCGGATCCCGTGCGCCGCCTCGATATGCGAGAACGGCAATTCGAGGTTGCACATCAGCTGCGTGATCACATCGCGGCGCAGCCGGTCGTCGGCCGTCAGCCGAACGCCGCGCGCGATCGGCAGCCGGCCCGCGTCGAGTGCGGCGCCATAGGCCGGCAGGTCCTTCGCGTTCTGCGCATAGACATCGCCGACCTTGCCGATCGACGACACGCCGAAACCGATCAGGTCCGTATCCGCGCGCGTGCTGTAGCCCTGGAAATTGCGCTGCAGCGTGCCGTTGCGCTGCGCGCGCACGAGTTCGTCGGTTGGCCGCGCGAAGTGATCCATCCCGATATACACGTAGCCGGCCGACGTCAGCATGTCGATCGCGAGGCCGAGCAGCGCGATGCGCGTTTCGGGCGGCGGCAGCGTCGCGTCGTCGATCTGCCGCTGCATCTTGAACAGGTGCGGCATGTGCGCGTAGCCGAATACGGACAGGCGGTCCGGCGCGAGTTCGATGATCGTCTCGAGCGTGCGCGCGAACACGGCGACCGTCTGGTGCGGCAGCCCGTAGATCAGGTCGACGCTGACCGAGTGGAAGCCCGTCGCGCGCGCGGCGGACAACAGGTCGGCCGTCATCGCGAGCGGCTGGATCCGGTTGATCGCCTGCTGCACGACCGGATCGAAATCCTGCACGCCGAGGCTCAGCCGGTTGAAGCCGATGTTGCGCAGGTGGACGAGCGTCGCGGGCGTGACCGTGCGCGGGTCGATCTCGATCGAGAACTCGGCGTCGGCGTCCGGCGCGAGCACGAAATAATCGCGGGTGGCCGCCATCAGTTCGGCCGTTTCCGCGTCGGACAGGAAGGTCGGCGTGCCGCCGCCCCAGTGCAGCTGCGTGACCGGGCGCGCGGGATCGAACAGCGCGGCCTGCAGCGCCAGCTCGCGTTTCAGTTGCTCGAGATAGGGGCGCGCGCGGCGACGGTTGTTGGTCGCGATCTTGTTGCAGCCGCAATAGAAGCAGGCCGTGTTGCAGAACGGGATATGGAAGTACAGCGACAGATCGCTCGACGACGCGCCGGGATCGCGCGCGGCACGCAGGTAGTCGGCCGGTTCGAAATCGTCGCGGAACTGCAGCGCGGTAGGGTAGGACGTATAGCGCGGCCCGTTCACGCCGTACTTCGCGAGCAAATCGGGACGGAACATCGTGTCGGCAGAACCGGAATTCATGCTGGCCTCGCGCTTTTCAGATGGTTTCGAGTATATAAACGCGCGTTTCGGCTGCATTGTGTAATAACGTCGCAGCCGGCGGTGGCACAATGCGCGGTGGGCAGCCGCACGCCGCGTCCGGTTGCCGCACCGTTTTTTGTTGTTCTTGAGAGAGCCGAGTGTCCGTCGAAATGCCTGTCCGTCCGGCGCCCGCCGATGCCCCGCCGCCGCATGCGTGCCGCGAGGGGTGCGGCGCGTGCTGCATCGCGCCGTCGATTTCCTCCCCGATTCCGGGGATGCCCGACGGCAAGCCGGCCGGCGTGCGCTGCGTGCAGCTCGGCGACGACCTGCGCTGCCGGATCTTCGGCCGGCCCGAGCGTCCCGCGTGCTGTTCCGGGCTGCAGCCGTCCGCCGAGATGTGCGGTGCGTCGCGCGACGACGCGCTCGCGTGGCTGACGCGCCTCGAGGTCGCGACACAGCCGTCGCCCGGCACCGGCGCGGTGCGCTGACGCACGGTGGGTACACCGGCTCGCGCACGGAACCGGCGGCGTGTGCTCAAGCACTAACTTCGGTCCACGGCCCCCATGCGGCCGAGCCGATGGCCCGACTGCCGCTTTCGCCCGATACAGGAGATTGTCCAGCATGACCGCATCTTGCACGCCCGGCCGGCGCCGTTTCCTCGCCGTCTGCGCCGGCGCCATCGGCGCGTCGGTATCGCTCGCCGCCTGCGCGTCGACGTTCCCGTTCATCCCCGATCACTACACGTTCTCGCGCGGCGACGTGCAGAAAGCCGTCGCGCGCAAATTCCCGTACCAGAAGACGGTTGCGCAGGTCGTCGACGTGTCGCTCGCGAATCCGGCCGTCAACCTGCTGCCCGACCAGAACCGCGTCGCCGTGCAGCTCGACGCGCATTTCGTGAGTCCGTTCCTGAGCGAGCCGGTGAGCGGCAAGTTCACCGTGTCGGGCCAGCTGGCGTACGACGCGCCGAGCCGCTCGGTCGTGTTGAAGGCGCCGGCCGTCGACAGCCTCGTGCTCGACGGCAACGCGCAGATGTACGCGCAACAGGTCGGCGCGGCCGCCGGCCTGCTCGCGACGCAGGTGCTGACCAACTACCCGATCTATACGTTCAAGCCTGAGCAACTGCAATTTGCCGGAGTGAACTACGAACCCGGTACAATTACGATTCTTACAAACGGCATACGCGTGGCGATCGTCGAAAAGTGACGACGTACCGCGCGCGGCCGGGCGGGCCGCGGCGGTGACGTGGCCCATTCTCTTTCGACTACTTCGGAGTTGGGCCACGGATGGACTGGATCCTGATCTGCAAGGCATTGATCCTCGGCGTCGTCGAGGGGCTGACGGAATTCCTCCCGGTGTCGAGCACCGGCCACCTGATCGTCGCGGGCAGCTTCCTGAATTTCAACGATGCGCACGCGAAGACCTTCGACGTCGTAATCCAGTTCGGCGCGATCCTCGCGGTTTGCTGGGAATACCGGCAACGGATCGTGTCCATCGTGTCCGGTCTGCCGAGCCGGCCCGACGCGCAGCGCTTCACGCTGAACGTCGTGATCGCGACGATTCCCGCGATCGCGCTCGGCCTGCTGTTCGAGAAGAAGATCAAGGCCGTGCTGTTCTCGCCGGTGCCGGTCGCATTCGCGCTCGTGGTCGGCGGCGCGATCATCCTGTGGGCCGAGGCGCGGCAGCGCGAACGCAGCGAGCCGCCGCGCGTGCAGTCGGTCGATGCGCTCACGCCGCTCGACGCGCTGAAGGTCGGCCTCGCGCAATGTTTCGCGCTGGTGCCGGGCATGTCGCGCTCGGGCTCGACGATCATCGGCGGGATGCTGTTCGGCCTCGACCGGCGCGTCGCGACCGAATTCTCGTTCTTCCTCGCGATTCCGATCATCTTCGGCGCGACGCTCTATGAAACGGTCAAGGACTGGCAGGCGTTCACGGTCGACTCGCTCGGCCTGTTCGCGCTCGGGCTCGTTGCCGCGTTCGTCAGCGCGTTCGTGTGCGTGCGCTGGCTGCTGCGCTTCGTCGCGACGCACGACTTCACCGTGTTTGCGTGGTACCGGATCGCGTTCGGCCTGTTCGTGCTGCTCGTGGGTTACAGCGGGTGGTTGAACTGGGCGTGATGCCGGTGCGCAGGCGCGGGCGCTTCTAACGAAGAACGGCCCGATCGGCAGATGCCGGTCGGGCCGTTCTTCATTGCGCGGCGCGCAGCGTGCGGTGCGCCGTCGCAGCGGGGATTCAGGCGGCGCGCTTGCGGAACACCAGGTCCCACACACCGTGGCCGAGCCGCAACCCGCGCCGCTCGAACTTCGTGACGGGGCGGTAGTCGGGACGCGGCGCGTAGTCGGCGGCCGTGTTTTCGAGCGACGGTTCGGCGCCGAGCACTTCCAGCATCTGTTCCGCGTAGTTCTGCCAGTCGGTCGCGCAATGCAGGTACGCGCCGGGCTTCAGGCGCGACGCGAGGTGCGCGACGAGCGGCGGCTGGATCAGCCGGCGCTTGTGGTGGCGCGCCTTGTGCCACGGATCCGGGAAGAAGATGTGCACACCGTCGAGGCTTTCCGGCGCGAGCATGTGCTCGAGCACTTCGACCGCGTCGTGCTGGATGATGCGGATGTTCGGCAGGTCCTGCTCGCCGATCAGCTTCAGCAGCGCGCCGACGCCCGGCTCGTGCACCTCGACGCCGAGGAAGTCGTCGCCCGGGCGGTGCGCGGCGATTTCCGCGGTCGACGCGCCCATCCCGAAGCCGATCTCGAGGATGCGTGGTGCGCTGCGGCCGAACACGGCGTCCCAGTCGGGAATTTCAGCTGTGTACGGGACGACGAAGCGCGGGCCGAACTCGTCGAGCGCGCGGCGCTGGCCGGTCGACACGCGACCGGCGCGCGTCACGAAGCTGCGGATGCGGCGGTGGTGCAGCGGATTGACTTCGTCGGCGCCGTCGGCGGCTTCGTCGGGGAGGGCGGCGTCGTCCGGCGGCAGGCCGGCTTCGTTGGGATCGTCGTGCATCATCGGTGACAGAGAAAGGCTCGGTTCGGGGCGCGGGCCCGTTACGCGCAGCGGTGCGCCGGATGAACGGGCACATGGTACAAAAAAGCCGCCTTCGACGAGGCGGCTCTTGCGCTGGCTGCCGTGCAGCCGAAGGTGGAGCGGGCGATGGGAATCGAACCCACGTCATCAGCTTGGGAAGCTGAGGTAATGGCCATTATACGACGCCCGCAGAACGGGTAATTGTACAGGGTTTGGCCGCGACGTTGCAAGCGAGGCGTTTTGGCCGCTGGCCTCGAACCCGGCATGGCTCGGCGTAGAGGCGATGGCATCACCGGGAAAGGTCATCAAGGATCGGCCGGAAGCGGTCCGTCGATGCAACGCGAAATGGAGCGCGCCCGCGGCGCACCGGTACGCGAGCCGGTGTCGAAATTAGACGAGTCGGTGTCGGAACCATACAAGCCCCGGTGCGGCTTTCGAACTAACGTGACAGACCTCTTACCCGATCGTTAGTCTGGAGCCGACATGTCCGATTTCATCACCGTTCTGCGAAAAACCTGCCCGACCCCGGTCGTCGATGCGACCAAATGGAAACGCATCGGCGGCGATCCGCACACCGTGAACCTCAACGCCTACCTGTCCAAGGACGGCAGCAAGATCATGGGCACGTGGATCTGCACGCCGGGCAAGTTCGAGGTGAACTACGAGAAGTGGGAGTACTGCCACTTCCTCGACGGCTACTGCATCATCACGCCGGAAGGCGAGGAGGCGGTACACCTCAAAGCGGGCGACGTTTTCGTTATCGAGCCCGGCATGAAAGGGACCTGGGAAGTGGTGGAGACGGTGCGCAAGTATTTCGTCTTCGCCTGACGCTCGCATGACGCGTCATTCCACCGGGCTTTCGGCAGGAATGACGGTCCGGCGGATTCCGGTTCAGTAGACCCGTTCCGGTTCGCGAACAGCTCGCCGAGCGTGGTCGCACGCTCGGCCGGTCCCGCTATCCGGCCGCGCGCGCCGGGCGCCTGACGCTCACGATAGGCGCTCGGCGACATCCCGTACGCGCGCCGAAACTCGCACCCGAGATGCAACGCGTCGGCAAATCCGCAGCCCGCCGCGATTTCGGAAATGTTCTCGTCCAGATGCATCGGCGTCCATGCGGCCATGCGAATCCGGATCGCCCGCTAGCAGGCGGCCGCGCCGCGCTGCCCGATGCGATTCGACGAATCCCGGGTGAAGCTTACTTCTCGACGCTCAGCGCCTTTTCGATCGCGGCAATCAATTTGAACGCATCGTCGCGGCCGATCAGCAGGCCGCGACTCGTGTACTCGCAGCCAAACGCGTAGAAGCTCGGCAAAAGCGTGATCGCATCGTTCTGTCGATCGAAATCGACTTCGCATTTCGTCAACGGAAAGAACGGAGGGGCTTCGCCGGGCGGCTTGTACATGGCGTTCTCCTAGTACGGCTTGCGAGGCGGCAACATGCGCTTGGCGCGCAGGCGCTGTCTCGCGACGGCGCTGGCCTTCTCGCGCTTGCGCTGGGTCGTCGGTTTTTCGTAGCCGGCGCGACTGCGCAACTCGCGGATCAAGCCTGTCTTCTCGATGTCTCGCCGAAAGCGCCGAAGCGCGACATCGACCGGTTCGTTGGGCTTCAGGATGATCGTCGTCATGCAGATCCCGTTTTCAAATAATGCGTGAAGGAACGCTGGTCGAGCGAAGTTGTGACGGCACTCGCCATATCGTCGGATCGCATTCGAAATAGCCGGCGCGGATCGACGGTGTGCGCGCGGCGGAAAGCATCTGCGACGCCCGGTAATGACGTAACGCCGAACTGGCGAGGCCGTTATGCGGAGCTGCGTCGGATTCGGCGATCTCGTGCAGTGCAATCGGGACGATGCGCGCGCCGATTATCGTTTCGTGATCCGAAGTGATATACGACCGCGCTGCCGCCGCAAGATACGTCAGTGGGAGTTGGCGAAGAGCGGCTCCTAGCCGCGATTGCCGTCGATGATCTCTTCCGCGTAGCGAAGGGACGCCCGGCGCGCTTCGCCCGCCGATTCGAACGGCGCGTTGTCGAGCAGCCGGAATGTTTCGCTGCGGGTCACCGTGTCGGTGGTGCCGCGCTGGCAAATCTTCACGGCCGCGTCGAAGCCGCCGTCGTAGTTGTGCGGGTTGCCGTTCTGTGACGGCACGTGCGGATAAATCAGCGGATAGATTTCGAAGCCACGATAGAGATGCATGCTCATGATGAACTCCTGGGTTCGGCAGCGACAAATCGCGTGGACGAACACATCCGACCGGTATCACCGCTGCGCGGCGCGACGGGTAGGGTGAAAAAGGCAGCGATGCGTGCTGATGAACGCACGACGCAGCAAGGAGGAAGATGGCGGGGCGAGCGGCCAGCAACTCGACCACCCGTGCTCGGACAAATTCATCATACGCGCTTCGTGTTGGTTGTCCATCTCATTCAGTGCCAGCGCGGTGCGATGCGCGGATTCGACGCACGCAACGCGCATCGCGCATGACGGAGCATTCATCGGTATTCCGATGCCGTGCGGCGCGATTCGGGCGATTCCGATGGAGCCGCATGACGCCGCGTCGTCGTGATGATCGCGAGCCTGCAAGACATCGCGCAAGCACCTATGATGCAGCGATCCGCCAGCGCGCCGGCCGCATCGCGTGCATGGCCCGCGAACGCAGAACGTTTCCTCCGGAACCCGACCATGCGCATCACCGACATTCGCGAGCAAGCGATCCCGGTTTCCCGTTATGCCGACCCGGCGATTCCGTCGGGCGGCCTGACGACGAGCGTCGTCGCGATCATCACGGATGTCGTGCGCGACGGCCGCCCGGTGACGGGTTACGGTTACGCGTCGGTCGGCCGCTATGCGCAGGGTGGGCTGATTCGCGAACGGTTCGGGCCGCGGCTGCTTGCCGCCGCGGACACCATCGCCGACGACGCCGGTACGAACCTCGATCCGTTTCGCGCATGGCGCGCGATGATGGCCGGCGAGAAGCCGGGCGGTCACGGCGAACGCTGCGTGGCGGTGGGCGTGCTCGACATGGCGATCTGGGATGCCGCCGCGAAGATCGCCGGCCTGCCGCTCCATCGCTTGCTTGCCGACCGGCTCGCGCGCCACGCAGCGCGTCGCGTGCGCGTGTACGCCGGCGGCGGCTACCGTTATCCGCACGACGATCTCGCGCGCCTGTCGGACGAGATGCGTCGCATCGCCGATCTCGGCTACACGCATGCGAAGATCAAGATCGGCGGCCCGGATATCGACAACGACAAAAGACGCATCGAAGTCGCCGCTGCCTGTCTTGCCGACAGCTCGCATCTCGCGGTCGACGCGATGAACACGTACGACGGGGCGAGCGGGCGCGCCGCCGCCGCGATGCTGGCACCGTTCGCGCTCTGGTGGTTCGAGGATCTCTGCGATCCGCTCGACCTGCCGCTGCATGCGGACCTGACTGCGCAATACACGCCGCCGGTCGCGGCCGGCGAGGCGCTGTTCTCGCTCGCGGAAGCGAAGCTGCTCGAACGCTACGGCGGGCTGCGAGCGGACCGCGACGTCCTCGTGTTCGATCCGGTTCATTGCTACGGCCTGCCGGGCTACCTGCAGATCGTCGATCATTTCGTGTCGAACGGCTGGCGGCGCGATGCGTTCTGGCCGCACGGCGGTCATCTGTTCTCGCTGCACGTCGTGGCGGCGCTCGGGCTCGGCGGCGCGGAAGTCAGTCCGTTCGCGTTCCACCCGTTCAGCGGGTTGCCGGACGGCGAAACGCTCGACGCCGGCTGCGCGGCCGTGCCACAGGCGCCGGGCATCGGCTTCGAGCTTCACGCCGATGCATATCGCACGTTTCGCTCGGTAGCGGGCCGCTGAGCGGCTAGGCCCGCACGACCGTCACGCCCGCTGCCTCGATCGGCTTGATCAGCGCCGAGTCGGTTTCCTGTTCGACCACGATGGTTTGCGCGAGCGCAAGCTCGCCGATCACGAACTGCGACGCCGCACGCAATTTGGATTGCGAAGCAAGGACGACCGTCTCGCCGGCACGTCCGGCGAGTGCACGCTTGATCGCCGCTTCCTCGAAATCGCCGGTGCTCAGCCCCGCGACCGGATGGACGCCGGTCACACCCATGAAGTACAGGTCCGCGTGGATACGCGAGATCCCTTCCATCGCCGCGGCGCCCACCGCGACGATCGAATGCTTGTACAACCGTCCGCCGATCAGGATCACATCGATCGACGGATGCGCGGCAAGCGCGACGGCGACGCTCGGGCTGTGCGTGACGATCGTCGCGCGCAGGTCGGGCGGCAACTGGCTGACGAGCAGCGCCGACGTCGTGCCGCCGTCGACTATCGCGACCTGACCGGGCGCGATCATCTGCGCGGCCCGACGCGCGATGCGCCGTTTTTCCGCGGTTTCGAGCGTCTCGCGCTGCGCGAACGGCGCGACGGCGGGTGACGCCGGCAGCGCGCCGCCGTGCACGCGTTGCAGCAGGCCTTCGGCCGCCAGTTCGCGCAGGTCGCGGCGGATTGTGTCCTCGGACACGCCGAATTGCACGCTCAGCTCGATGGCCAGCACCTGGCCGTCGCGGGCGAGTGCGTCGAGGATGGCTTTCTTGCGTTGGATCGTCAGCATTGGGTATGCACGAAATTTCTTGAAATTGCACGAATATGCACGTTACCATGGGCGCCGTCACATGTCGAATGGGAGGCCGCCATGGCCGCAACGCAGGACCGCGTCCGCATCGTCGATACGACGGTGCTGTCCGATGACTGGTATGTGCTGAAGAAGGTGACGTTCGATTTCCTGCGCCGCGATGGCACGTGGCAGCGCCTGAGCCGCGAAACCTATGACCGCGGCAACGGTGCGACCATCCTGCTGCGCAACGCGGCGACGGGCGACGTGCTGCTCACGCGGCAGTTCCGGATGCCGGCGTTCGTCAACGGACACGACGGAATGCTGCTCGAAGCCGCCGCCGGCCTGCTCGACGACGCGACGCCCGACGCACGCATTCGCGCGGAAGCCGAAGAGGAAACCGGCTATCGCGTGCGCGGCGTGCGCAAGGTGTTCGAGGCGTTCATGAGCCCGGGCTCGGTGACGGAGAAGCTGCATTTCTTCGTCGGCGAATACGATGCGTCGCTGCGCACGGGCGACGGAGGCGGCATCGCGGAAGAAGGCGAGGATCTCGAGGTCGTCGAGATGCCGCTGCACGCGGCGCTGGATGCCGTCGAGCGCGGTGAAATCGTCGACGCGAAGACGATCATGCTGCTGCAGTACGTCGCGTTGCGGGAACCCGCTGGCGTGCGCACCGCGACTGCGTGATGCCGCGTTACGGTGGTCGAACGGGCGTATGATCGCGCGATGCCCGTCCGGCACCGTTCGACGCCATCGCCGCTCCATCATGCCGCTTTCCGATTCCCCCGATTTACCCGATTCCTCCGGCTCCGCCGATTCCAGCGCCGCTGGCGCGCAACTGCCGGCGCATCTGGTCGCGTCAGCCGTCGACGCGCTCGCGCGCGCCGATGCGTTGTTGGTGACGGCCGGCGCCGGCATCGGTGTCGATTCGGGGCTGCCCGATTTCCGCGGCACGGACGGCTTCTGGCGCGCGTATCCGGCGCTGCGCCACGAGCGTTTCGAGTTCCACGAAATCGCGTCGCCGCAGGCGTTCCGCGCACATCCGCAGCTTGCATGGGGATTCTATGGGCATCGTCTCGCGCTCTATCGTGAGACGGTGCCGCACGCGGGCTTCGCGATTCTGCGGCGCTGGATGGACGCGATGCCGAACGGCGGCTTCGTGCTGACGAGCAATGTCGACGGCCAGTTCCAGAAGGCGGGTTTCGATCCGGCGCGCGTCGCCGAGATCCACGGTTCGATTCATTCGATGCAGTGCCTGCGACCGTGCTCGGACGACACCTGGGACGCCGCGCCGTTCACGCCCGACGTCGATACAGCCACGTGCCGGCTGGTCGGCGAACTGCCGCGCTGCCCGCGTTGCGGCGGCCTGGCGCGGCCGAACATCCTGATGTTCGGCGACGATGGCTGGCTCGGCGAACGGTACGACGCACAGGAGCGGGCACTGCAGGACTGGATCGCACAGGCCGGTTGGGTGACCGTCGTCGAGATCGGCGCCGGCACCGCGATTCCGACCGTGCGGCTGCTGAGCGAACGCCTTGGCGCCGACGTGATCCGCATCAACGCACGCGAAGCCCATGCGCGCCGCGCGGACGTGGTCGGGCTGCAGGGCGGCGCGCTCGCGACGCTGACCGCGCTCGACCGCGCGTGGCGCGGCGGCTGAGCGCCGCGATACGAACCGTTGGGTGAGCGAGTCGTATACCGCGTTCGGGTCGTCGTACGCGGCGACCATCCCGTCGCCCGCGGTCCGGCACCGCGCATGCCGACCGGCCTGCGGCATTGCCGTCGCGGCGCGATTCCGCATACAGTTCGACGTAGGCCGCGTCCGCCACGCGGCCTCGTCAGCGAGGAGCTCCCTTGTTCTATTCGATCGTCGCGATCTTCGTCGGCGCCGGGCTCGGCGCATTGCTGCGCTGGTTCCTGGCCCTTGCGCTCAACGAATTCTTTCCCGCCGTGCCGCTCGGCACGCTTGCCGCGAACCTGATCGGCGGCTACGTGATCGGCGTGGCCGCCGTCGTATTTACCGCGCGCGTCGGGCTGCCGCCCGAGTGGCGGCTGTTCGTGATCACGGGCTTCCTCGGCGGCCTCACGACGTTCTCGACCTATTCGGTCGAAGTGATGACGCACGCGGTGCAGGGCGAATTCGGATGGGCGATCGCGGTGGCTGCCCTACACTTGACTGGATCGTTCACGCTGACGGCGCTCGGCATGTGGACCGCGCGCGCGTGGTTCGCGGCGGCCTGAGCGCGCCGGCACCGGGAGGGTGCGATGGACAGGGTCTTCTTGCGCTTCTATGTGCACGAGCAGCACCGGCTGCACTGGAAGCCGCTATGGGAGTGGTTGCTGGAGGAAGGAAACCGGATGGGCATCGCGGGCGGTTCCGCGTTCCGCGCGATGGCCGGCTTCGGCCGGCATCGGGTGCTGCACGAGGACCGCTTTTTCGAGCTGCAGGGGTCGCTTGCGATCGAGGTCGAATTCATCGCCACCGAGGACGAGGCGCAGCGGTTGCTCGAGCGGCTGTCGCGCGAGAAGGTGCGCGTGTGCTACGCGATGATGCCGGCGCGCTTCGGCGTGATCGACACGCTCGCGGCGCCGCCGGCGCAGGGGCCGGCAGCGTAGCGCCGCGCGTCAGATGCCGAACATCGTCAGCGACACGGCGGCGCGCGTGACGACCATCAGCAGCACCTGCACGATCACGAACAGCAGGATCGGCGACAGGTCGATGCCGCCGAGGTTCGGGATCACGCGGCGCAGCGGGTTCAGGAACGGCGCGGTGAGCTGGTAGAGAATCGGCATGGCCGGCGAGCGCGGATTGAGCCACGACAGCAGCGCCATCAGGATCGTCATCCAGATCACGAGATTGAGCGCCCACTTCACGACGGTCAGCAGCGCCACCACGACGAGCGTCGCGATCACCGAGGCCGGATCGAAGCCGGCCATCACGACCATCAGCACCACATAGACGAGCGCGGTGAGCAGCGCGGCGACGACGCTCGCCCAGTCGATGCCGCGCACGCCCGCGATCACGTGGCGCAGCGGCAGCACGAGCCAGTTGGTCGCCTGCAGCACGGCCTGCGTGACGGGGTTGTACGGCGGCACGCGGACGGCCTGCATCCAGACGCGCAGGATCAGCGCGGCGCCGAACAGCGTGAAGAGGGTATTGAGCAGAAAACGGGCGATCTCGCCGAACATCGTTGGCATCCTTTTTTTACAGTCGAGTAGCGTGCGGCCGCCAACGCCGGATGGCGGCGCATCGGCCGACACCTTATCACGCCTCGTCGTGCGGCGGGGAGGGGTGCCCGGTCGTGCGCGCGAGCGACGTTTCGACGGCA
>NZ_VWWG01000099.1:0-25968 GCF_011753085.1 Burkholderia sp. Tr-862 | reverse complement strand
CGCGCAGGTGCGCACGACGCTCGACGCGCCGCTGCAGCGCTTCGCGCGCGACACGCTGACGCGCGCACTGACCGAGCTCAACGCGCCCGCGCACCGGCGCAACGTGCAGGACGGCGCGGTCGTCGTGATCGACAACGCGACCGGCGAGATTCGCGCGTGGGTCGGTTCGTCAGGGGCGTTGTCGAGCGCACGCGACGTCGACGCCGTGCTCGCGCCGCGCCAGGCCGGCTCGACGCTCAAGCCGTTCCTCTACGCGCAGGCGATCGACGAGAAGCGGCTGACGGCCGCGTCGCTGCTCGACGACGCGCCGATCAACCTCGCGGCCGGCGGCGGCCTCTACATTCCGCAGAACTATGACAAGGATTTCAAGGGCTGGGTGAGCGTGCGCACCGCGCTCGGCGGCTCGCTGAACGTGCCGGCCGTGCGCACGCTCGTGCTCGTCACGCCGCACCGCTTCGCGCGCACGCTGACCGCGCTCGGCCTGCCGCTCGCGCAGGAAGGCGATTACTACGGCTTCAGCCTCGCGCTCGGCAGCGCGGACGTCACGCTGCTGTCGCTGACGAATGCATATCGCGCCCTCGCGAACGGCGGCGTCGCGCGCAAGGTCGTCGACCTGCCGGCGCCGGCGCCTGCTTCCGGCGCGTCGACACCAGGACATGCGGACAACGGCACGCGCGTATTCAGCGAAGCGGCCAGCTTCGTCGTCACCGACATCCTCTCCGACAACAACGCGCGCGTACGCACGTTCGGCTTCGACAACCCGCTCGCGACGCGCTTCTTCTCGGCGGTCAAGACCGGCACGAGCAAGGACATGCGCGACAACTGGACCGTCGGCTTCACGTCGCGCTATACGGTCGGCGTGTGGGTCGGCAATGCGGACGGCTCACCGATGTGGGACGTGTCGGGGGTGACGGGCGCGTCGCCGGTGTGGTCGGCCGTCGTCGGCTACCTGCATCGCGACCTGCCGAGCCGTGCGCCGAAAGCGCCGGCCGGCGTCGAAACGCGCCGCATCGCGTTCGAGCGCGACGTCGAGCCGTCGCGCAACGAGTGGTTCGTCGCGGGCACGGCGCTCGACACGATCCGGCTCGCGGCGCCCGTCACACCGGGCAAGGACGGCGCGCGCGCACCGCTGGCGATCGGCGCGCCGACCGACGGCACGATCTTCGCGATCGATCCGGACATTCCGCCGAAGAACCAGCGGATCTGGTTCGAGCGGTCGTCCGGGCATGCCGCGCGCTTCGCATGGCGGCTCGACGACAAGGTGATCGGGCACGCCGACCGCATCGCGTGGATGCCGTGGCCGGGCCGGCACCGGCTGGAACTGGTCGACGCGCGCGGCAACGTCGCGGATGCGATCGGCTTCGAGGTGCGCGGCGCGTTCGCGAAGCCGGCCGCGCGCAA
The DNA here is from genome assembly GCF_011753085.1 of Burkholderia sp. Tr-862. Classification (NCBI taxonomy): domain Bacteria; kingdom Pseudomonadati; phylum Pseudomonadota; class Betaproteobacteria; order Burkholderiales; family Burkholderiaceae; genus Burkholderia; species Burkholderia sp. Tr-862. Next base: position 24,567 of record NZ_VWWG01000099.1, on the reverse strand, counting down.
GCCCTGAGCGGGTGAGCCGGCCGCGTTCGCCTTCGGCGGCCGGGCGGGAAATCGATTGCCGGTGCGCCCGGAAAATTCGCGCGCCTGCTTCAAACGGGCCAGCAACGCGCCGATTCGGCACCTAGAATGTGAGCAGGGCCGTATGCCCTGCGCTCACCGGCTATCTTCTTCCCCCGATCGCCCGCGACCATGAACATTCGCCCGCCGCACTTCACCCGCCCCGCGCTGGGCGCACTTTGCGTCGCCGCGCTCGCGACACTGGCGGGCTGCAACGGCGAGGCCTGCTTCGGCGTCGATGCCTGCTTCAACGACAACAACACGCAGACCGTCGCGCTGTCCGGCACGGCCGCCACGGGTGCCGCGCTCGCGAGCGCATCGGTGACGGTGAGTTGCGCGCAAGGCTCGGCGACGACGCTGACCGACGGCGGCGGCAACTACCGCGTGACCGTCAACGCCGTGCTGCCGTGCGTGATCAGCGTCGCGTCGGGCGGCACGAGCCTGCATTCGCTCGCCTACGCGGGCGGCACGTTCAACACGACGCCAGAAACCGAGCTGATGCTCGTCTATCTCGCCGCGCAGCTCGGTACGAACACGGCCGGGCTGATCGGCAATTTCCAGGGGAATCGGCGCTTCCAGCAGGTGATGGGCGATCCGGGCACCGTGCAGGCCGCGCAGTCGGCCGTCGTGACGAATCTCCAGCAGCGCTACTCGGTCACGCTCGCGACGCCGGCGTTTCTGACCACGCCGTTCGTCGTCGGGCAACCGGGCGTCGACGCAGACCTTGGGATGCTGGCCAAGGCCGGCGCGATCGATTCGAACGGGATGCCGGACCCGGTTGCCGTTTCGCTGTTGACGCAGGCCGGCGCCGCGCATCCGCTATAAGCGAACCAAGTCCGTGCGCGGTAGCGGTTGATGCGGCTTACGCCGCCTCCCCGCTCCCGCAAGCGACGCTCGCGGCCTGCTGCTGCGTCAGGTAGCGCAACAGCTTCGTCACCATCCATACGACGATGAACGACAGCGCGACGAAGAACACCGCGAGCGGCGTCAGCACCTGCACCGACACGAAGCCAGCCAGCCCCATCATCGCGGACGACACGAGCAGCAGCGCGCACCCGAGGATCGCGCTCGTCAGCCCCGCGATATGCGGAAACAGCGAATTGCCCTTGGCCATCAGCGTCGGATACATCGCACCCGCGCAGAGGCCCATCACGAGCACCGGCGTCGCGAGCGTCCACACGCGCAGGCCGACGGTCAGCGCCAGCACGAGCATCACGACCGCCGCGACCGCCATCACGCGCGCACCGATGCGCAGCCGCTGCTCGGCGCTCGGCAGCCCGCGCCCGTGAATCCGGTTCGACAGCCCGCCGAGGAAATACATCAGCCCGATTCCGAGCGCGAGATAGCCGAAGAAGGTCGGCGGCTTGTGCAGCGTGGTCTGCACCATGAACGGCCCGACGATGTTGAACACCAGCAGGATGCTGTAGCACAGCCCCTGTGCGAGGAAGCAGCTCTGGAATACCGGGCTCGCGAGCACCTTGCCCGCGTTCGCGATCAGCGTGCGCGGCTCGAGATGGACCGGTTTCGGCAAGGTTTCCCGGTAGTGCCACAACAGCGCCCACATCACCAGCGAATACACCAGCAGGAACACGAGGCACGCGCGCCAGCCGAACCATTCCTGCAGGTGCGCGCCGATCACCGGCGCGATGATCGGCGCGAGCCCCCACGCGATCGACATGTAGGTGAACGCATGCATCAGCGCCTGGCCCGAGAACGAGTCGGTGATGATCGCCTTCGCGAGCAGGTTCGTGGTCGCGATCCCGAAGCCTTGCAGGCAGCGCGCCAGCACGAACGTCTCCAGGTTCGGCGCGCCGAGCGACAGCAGGCAGCCGATCGTGTAGATGACGAGCCCGAACGCGAGCACGCGCTTGCGTCCGTACGCATCGGCCACCGGGCCGAAGATCAGCTGGCCGAGCGCATAGGCGGCCATGTAGCCGGACACGCTCGACTGGATCGCCTGCGGCGTGGTCGCGAACGAACGCGCCATGTCGGGCAGCGCGGGCACGTAGATGTCGATCGCGAGCTGGCCGGCGGAGGCGAACAGGCAAATCAGGAACAACAGGAAGCGCGGCGAGTTCGATTCGCGCGCGGGATTGAGCGAGGCGTTCATGACAACCGGGAAGGATTCGGACGGCGGCGACACGCGCCCGCCTGTTCGAATGTCGAACAGCGGTGCGCGGCGAAGCGAAGCGCACATTGTGCCTGTTGTTACGCGACGCGACGGCAATACCATGGCGCGGGCGAGGTTGAAATGCCGATTGCGGCATATTCCGACACGCGCAAAACGGGCCGCTCATGGGCCTCGGCGAGTCGCCCCGAGCACCCCACCCAGCCTCGTCCCGCGGTCCCGCCCCGGTTTTAAGCCAGATTTATGCCGGCGCTCGCATAGTCGCTCGTGGCTCCGTCCGTGAGCCGCACGATTCGTTCATTGTTGATTCGATCAGTCTCGTTTGATGGAGATCCGAACATGCGATTCCGTTCGTATATGGCGGCGGGCACGCTGGCGCTGATGCCCGTGCTCGCCATGGCCGGGCAGGCCGACGCCGCTCCGGCTGCACAACCGATGTTCGTCAATGTCAATGGGCAGGCCGTGCCCGTGAAAACCGATACGCGCGTCGTCCAGACCGCCGTCGGCCCGATGCAGGTCCGCACGTGGAGCTGGCACAGCCCGCATGGCGGTGCGAGCTTCGAGATGCAGACGTCGTCGTCGGACAGCATGCCGCCCGCGGCCGCGTTGCGGCAGATGCAGGCCGCGCAGTATCAGATGCAGGCGGCCCACGCGCAGATGGTCGCCATGCAGCAGATGATGGCGCTGCAGCACGTCGCGCTCGCCAACGCGTTCGCGATGCCGATGCCGCAGCCGGTCGGGTTCGCGATGCCGCTGTGGGCAATGCCGGAACCGGTCGTCGTGATCGTGCCGGCGCAACCGTCCACACGTACGCTGGCGCCGGCACCGTCGGCACCGGCCAGGCCGGCCACGCGCGGGCCGGAAATCAAGGCCTGACGCACGGTTCCGTCGCGCGAGCGACCGGGCCGGAAACCGAAACCGCCGGCATGTGCCGGCGGTTTTTCATTTGCGATGCAATTCCACGTCGACGCCCCACTCAGTACTGCGCCTGATCCGTCGGATTCCTGAACAGCTGCTTCATCTCCGGCGACAGCGGATAGTTGAGGCTCACGCCCTTCGGCGGAATCGGCTGCATGAACCACTGGTCGTAGAGCTTCTCGGCCGCGCCGGAAGTCTGCAGCTTCGCGATCACGCCGTCGACCACGTGCTTGAACGCAGGATCGTCCTTGCGCATCATGCAGGCGTAGTTTTCATGGACGAGCGGCGTGCCCGCCACCGTGTACGCGCCCGGGTTGCGGTCCTTCGCGATCTCGCCGTACAGCAGCGGCTCGTCCATCACGAACGCGACCGCGCGCCCCGTCGTGACGTTCATGAACGCTTCGGCGTGGTCCTTCGCGCTGATGATCGTCATGTTCATCCCCTTCTCCTCGTTGAGCTTGCGCAGCAGGCGCTCGTCCGACGTGCCGGCCGTCGTCGCGACCGTCTTGCCGGCCAGGTCCGTGAAGTCCTTCACGCCCGAATCCTTGCGCGTGCTGAAGCGGATCCCATACAGGAAGATGCTGTTCGAGAACGCGGCCTGCTTCTGCCGCTCCAGCGTGTTGGTCGTCGACCCGCACTCGAAGTCGATCGTGCCGTTCTGCAGCAGCGGAATCCGGTTCTGCGACGTGATCGGGATTTCCTTCACCGTCAGGTTCGGCGCCTTCAACTCCGCCTTGAGCGCGTCGATGATGCGCGCCGCGATGTCGCGCGAGTAGCCGATGTTCTTCTGCTGGTTGTCCGAATACGAGAATGGCACCGACGATTCGCGGATACCCAGCGACACGATGCCCGTGTCCTTGATCTTCTTCAGCGTGCCGGTGAGCGCCTGCGCGTGCGCGGTGCCTGCCAGTGCGCAGGTCAGCGCGACGGCCAGCCAACGGAAGCGGCGATCCATGCTTTTCTCCTGACGAAACGTTGATCGAATCGCGATCGTACGCCCGACAAAATTCGCGTCGCATCAGGGAAAGCGTAAGGAGCCTGCCGGCGCGGCCGCGCAGGGGCGCCGGATTTGCCGTGGCGCGCAAACGCGCGTGGATCCCACGTTGCGGCCGACCCGACGCGTTCGGTCGCGTCCTGCCTGCCGTGTCGTGGGCATCCGACCCGCAGTCGTGGTGCAACGCAGCAACGCAATCGTTTGCGGTCATCCGATTTTTTCTCCTAAAACGACTCAAGAAGCGCGCGCGGCAGCCGTTACCCAGTGCATGGCGCGTCGCAGCAACCTCGCGGCATACGTCAGACAAGAACGACAAGGTCCGGTGTTCCTCCGGACCCGGCACGACCGCCAGCACGACGGTTATCTACGAGGATCGCTTCACCATGAGAGCCACACGTTTCAATTTCGCGCTGGCCCGCTCCGCTCATGCGCGCATGCTCGCCGGCATGCTGTCCGCCGCCGCCCTGCTTCCGCTCGCCGGCTGCGGCGGCGGTGGCGGCGACGGCAGCAACCCGTCTTCCTCCAACGCGGCTCCTGCTCCCGCGCCGTCGCCCGCACCGGCGCCGACGACGCCGCCCGCAACCAGCGGCAACAACGCGTGCACGACGCAGCAGGCCGCCGCGCAGATGGCCGCCCAGACCACCGCGCCAGCCGAGCCGCCGGTCGATCACCTGATCGTCAAGCTGAAGACGCTGACGGCCACGCGCGCGATGGCGGCCCTCGACACCGGCACGCGGCTCGACGCGGTGATCCAGCGCTCGATCACGCGCTGGTCGGCACCGACGGCGACCAGCGCCGCACGTGCGTATGCCGCCGTGACGGCGTCGCAGGCATCGCTGAACGTGCAGGTCGAGCGGACGCTGTCGGATGGCGCGGCCGTGCTGTCGATCGGCCAGCGTATCGCGTCCGCCGACGCGGCGACGCTCGCGCAGGCATTCGCGGCCGACGGCGACGTCGATTACGCGGAACCGGATCATCCGATGCGGATCCGCGACACGCCGAGCGACCCCGCGTACAGCCAGCAGTGGTATCTGTCCGATGCGAGCGTCGGCATCAACACCCCGCCCGCCTGGACGCGGACCAAGGGTACGCCGACGGTCGTCACGGCCGTGCTCGACACCGGCTACCGGCCGCACCCCGACCTCGTCGGCAACCTGCTGCCCGGCTACAGCTTCATCTCGAACGTCAACACGAGCAACAACGGCCAGACGCGCGGCACCGATGCGACCGATCCGGGCGACTGGGTCACGCAGCAGGAACTCGACGATGCCAGCGGCCCGTACTATCACTGCGCAAGCGAACCGAGCACCAGCAGCTGGCACGGCACCCGCGTGATGGGCGTGATCGGCGCGAACGCCAACAACGGTATCGGCGTCGCAGGCGTATCGTGGCTCGGCCGGATCCTGCCGGTGCGCGTGCTCGGCAAGTGCGGCGGCAAGACGAGCGACATCGCCGACGCGATGCGCTGGGCGGCCGGCATTCCGGTCGCCGGCGTGGCGACCAACCCGAATCCCGCGAAGGTCATCAACCTGAGCCTGGGCGGTGTCGGCGCATGCAGCGCGACGTTCCAGCAGGCAATCGACGACGTGAACGCGAAGGGCGTGACCGTCGTCGTCGCCGCCGGCAATGACGGCCTGTCGACCGCGTTCGACCAGCCCGCGAACTGCCGCGGCGTGATCAGCGTCGGCGCGACGGACGCGACCGGCCGCCGCGCATCGTTCAGCAACTTCGGTTCCGACGTCGCGCTGAGCGCACCGGGTGTCAGCATCCTGTCGACGGCCAACAGCGGCACCACGACGCCGGGCGCGGACACGTACGGCTCCGCGAGCGGCACGAGTCTCGCAACACCGCAGGTATCGGGCATCGTCGGGCTGATGCTGTCGGTGAACGGCAACCTCACGCCCGCGCAGATCCAGCAGAAGCTGCAAGGCGGCGCGCGTGCGGCGATGCTGCCGGCCAGCACGTCGTGCACCGCGCTGCCGGCCGGCGCCGGCATCGCCGATGCAGGCGCCGCCGTCACGGCGGCCATGCAGTAAGCCGCACGCTGCGTCGACGCGACCGCGCGCATGCATTGCCATGCGCGCGGTTTTTTTCATGGGCGGAGCCGACCTCGTCGCGCTAACGTTCTGCAAGAATTGCCTGAAAATAAAGGGCGGAAAAAAGGTTGACGCTTCGCACGACGACCCATTACCATCGCCCCGTCTGATTACATGGAGTGTTCTGTGAACACCGATGCGAGTTGTAGTTGGTCCTCGACCAACTTGACTGCTGCCTGAGGAAACCGCGCAGAGCCTCGTCTTCTGCCGCATCCCGGGAAGCAGGATGCGGCGCCCTTCCGGCCTGATTACCGGCCAGAATCCCCCGCCAAATTTTTTTCGATATCGCCGAATGCCCGCGCTGCGTAACCGTACGCTGCCGCGCGTGTGTTCGTGCTGCGCGCAGCCCGAGCTGCGCGCGTGTTCCGTTCGCGTGCCATTGCGCCGCGCGCCTTCGTGCGTGCGCGGCTGCCGATCGCCCGTGCCCGCTACCCGCAACCGACAGGAGTACAGATGAACCCGGACGACAGTAGTCGATTATCGCTCGCCGGTGCGCCGCTGCGCATCGATCCTCCGACCGCAACACTGCGCGCGCCGGCGAGCGTCCCCCCCTTTACCGATCCACACCCGATCGCGCCTGACGCGACGCGGCGGGGAGCGCTCGTGCGTCGATAACGTCACGGTCGCTCCCCGCCCGCCGCCTCGTGCGCAAGGAGCGACTCATGACACAACGCAAACCCACGCAAAAGAAACAGCGCGGCTTCATCAACGCCGGCCCCGGTCAGCAGAACGAACCGCGCATCATGCGCGCCGCGCAGGAAGCGGCCCGCCCGCTCGAAGAGACCTTCAAGTCGCTGCGCACCAGCACGCGCGGCCTGACCTACGACCAGGCCGCCGATCGTCTTCAGCACCACGGTCCGAACGAAATCGCGCACGACAAGCCGCCGCACTGGACCCGCCAGTTGCTGCACGCGTTCCACAATCCGTTCGTCTATGTGCTGCTGGTGCTGGCCGCGATCAGCTTCTGCACCGACGTCTACTTCGCGGCGCCCGGCGAGCGCGACTACGTCGGCATGACGATCCTGCTGACGATGGTCACGATCAGCGCGCTGCTGCGCTTCGTGCAGGAATTCCGTTCGCTGCGTGCGGCCGAAAAGCTCAAGGCGATGGTCCGCACGACGGCGACCGTGCAGCGCTCGGTGACCGACACGTCCGAGCCGGCGCGCCGCGAGGTGCCGATGCGCGAAGTGGTGGTCGGCGACATCGTGCATCTGTCGGCCGGCGACATGATTCCCGCCGACGTGCGCCTGCTCGCGTCGCGCGACCTGTTCATCAGCCAGGCCGTGCTGACCGGCGAAGCGCTGCCGGTCGAGAAGTACGACACGCTCGGCGCGGTCGCCGGCAAGTCGGCGCACACGGGCATGGCCGGCACGCCGGGCGCGGCGAATGACGCGTCGACGTCGCTGCTCGATCTCGAAAATGTGTGCTTCATGGGCACCAACGTGGTAAGCGGCACCGCGACGGCCGTCGTCGTCGCGACCGGCGAGGACACCTACTTCGGTTCGCTCGCGCGCAACGTCGTGAGCCACAAGCGCATCGAGACGAGCTTCGATCGCGGCGTCGCGAGCGTGAGCTGGCTGCTGATCAAGTTCATGTTCGTGATGGTGCCGATCGTGTTCATGATCAACGGCCTGACCAAGGGCGACTGGCTGAGCGCGCTCACGTTCGCGCTCGCGGTGGCCGTCGGCCTCACGCCCGAGATGCTGCCGATGATCGTCAGCGCGAACCTCGCGCGCGGCGCGATCGCGATGGCGCGCCGCAAGGTCGTCGTGAAGCGGCTGAACTCCGTGCAGAACTTCGGCGCGATGGACGTGCTGTGCACCGACAAGACCGGCACGCTCACGCAGGACAAGATCATCCTCGAACACCATCTCGACCTGTCCGGCCACAAGAATGAGGACATCCTGCGGCTCGGCTGGCTGAACAGCTTCCATCAGAGCGGCCAGAAGAACCTGATCGACATCGCCGTGGTCGCACGCGCCGACGAGATCGGCGAGCGCGTGAAGCCGCAAGGCTACAAGAAGATCGACGAGCTGCCGTTCGATTTCGTGCGCCGCCGCCTGTCGGTCGTCGTCGAGGACACGCACGGCACGCACCTGCTGATCTGCAAGGGCGCGGTCGAGGAAATGCTCGCGGTGTCGACCCATGTGCAGGACGAGGACGGCGTGCGCCCGCTCGACTTCGTCGCGCGCAAGCGGCTGCTCGAACAGGCGAACGCGTACAACGAGGACGGCTTCCGCGTGCTGGTGCTCGCGACGCGCACGATCCCGCGCGGCGACGAGCGCGAGCAGTACCGCACCGCCGACGAGCGCGACCTCGTCGTGCGCGGCTTCCTGACCTTCCTCGATCCGCCGAAGGAATCGGCCGCGCCGGCGCTCGCCGCGCTGCGCGAGAACGGTGTGTCGGTGAAGGTGCTGACGGGCGACAACCCGACCGTCACGATGAAGGTCTGCCGCCAGGTCGGCCTCCAGCCAGGCAAGCCGGTGCTCGGTGCCGAAATCGAGGCGCTCGACGACGCGACGCTCGCGCAGGTCGTCGAACGCACGACGGTGTTCGCGAAGCTCACGCCGCTGCAGAAGGCGCGCATCGTGAAGGCACTGCAGGCGAACGGCCACACGGTCGGCTTCCTCGGCGACGGCATCAACGACGCGCCCGCACTGCGCGATGCCGACGTCGGCATTTCGGTCGACAGCGGCGCCGACATCGCGAAGGAAACCGCCGACATCATCCTGCTTGAAAAGAGCCTGATGGTGCTCGAGGAAGGCGTGATCAAGGGCCGCGAGACATTCGGCAACATCCTGAAGTACCTGAACATGACCGCCAGCTCCAACTTCGGCAACGTGTTCTCGGTGCTCGTCGCCAGCGCGTTCCTGCCGTGGGAGCCGATGCTCGCGACCCAGCTGCTGGTGCTGAACCTGATCTACGACACGTCGCAGATGCTGCTGCCGTGGGACCGCATGGATCCGGAGTTCCTGAAGAAGCCGCGCAAGTGGGAAGCCGGCAACATCAGCCGCTTCATGCTGTGGGTCGGCCCGACGTCGTCGGTGTTCGACATCACGACGTACATCCTGATGTGGACCGTGTTCGGCGCGGGCGCGATGTATCACCTGCACGGCGGCACGGGCGGCCAGGTCGTGATGAACTCGGGCTGGTTCATCGAGAGCCTCGTGTCGCAGACGCTCGTCGTGCATCTGCTGCGCACGCAGAAGATCCCGTTCCTGCAGAGCACGGCCGCACTGCCGGTGCTGCTGTCGACGTTCACCGCGATCGCCATCGGCTGCTGGCTGCCGTTCTCGCCGTTCGCAGATTCGCTCGGCTTCATGCACCTGCCGGGTACCTACTGGCTGTGGCTTGCGGCGACGATGGTCGGCTACATCCTGCTCGCGCAGATCGTCAAGACGATCTATGTGCGTCGCTACAAGCAGTGGTTCTGATTTCCTCCGGACGACGGCGTGCCGGCCCGCTCGGGCCGGCCGCCGCCGACGCACCAAGGGTAACGTGATGAAAAGAATGCTTCCGCTCGCGGCCGCGAGCGCCCTGCTCGCGCCACTCGACGCCTTTGCCGCCCACCCGCTCGTCAGCGACGACACGGGCACCCAGGGCAACGCGAACTGGCAGTTCGAGCTCAATGCCGAGGAAACCTCGAAACAGGACGAAAACGGCCGCCACCAGATGTGGAACGCGACGCTCACGCGCGGCTTCGGCGAACGCGTCGATCTCTACGTCAACGCGCCGTACACGCATCTGCAAACGCGTACCGACGAGAATGGCGCCGGGTTCGGCGATGTCGAGATCGGCATGAAGTGGCGGTTTGTCGAACGCGGGCCGCTGTCGCTCGCGCTGAAGCCGATGGCGACGATGCCCACTGGTAACGACCGGCGCGGGCTCGGCACCGGCCGCGTCGGAACCGGCGCGACGCTGCTCGCGCAAATCGACGTGTCGCGGTTCTCGTTTCTCGCGAATGCGGGAATGACGTACCAGCCGAATCGTCAGGGCGACCTGACGTCGATCTGGGCCGTCTCGGGCGCGGCGATCTACAAGGCGACCGACACGCTGCAGATCGTGGCGGACGTCGGCACGTCGCGCAACGCGGAAAGCGGTGCCGGCGCGAATCCGGCGTTCGTGATCGCGGGTGCGATCTATTCGCCCAAGCCCTGGCTTGATCTCGACATTGGCTACCGGCACGGACTGAACGACCAGACCTACCGTCACTCCGTGATGGGCGGGTTGACGGTGCGGTGGTGATACCGCGGTGATGCGGCCGATGCCGCATGTCGAACGGTCATGCGACGGACCGCCTGCGGGCGGTCCGTTTTTTCATCCGGCGTCGTTCGCGCCGAACAGTTGCGCGCACACGGCGCGCCCCTCTTCGGTCAACGCGGCACTGCCGGTGCCATCGTCGCTCAGCGTCGTCGCGCTCAGACCGGCGGCGTCGAGTTGCGTCAGCACGCGACGCAGCGTGCTCATCGGCAATTGCGTGCGCTTCGCGATCTTCGGCAGCGACCAGGTCTTGCCGGACGGATCGGTCGCGGCTTCGTGCAGCGTCGCGAGCGTCGCGACGAGTGCGGGATCGAGTGGAGCGTCGTCGGATTCAGAAGTCATCGGTTCGGATTCGTGAGCCGGCACCGGGCCGGGATTCAGGAAGGATGCCATCGTGGGCACTATACGCCGCCGTTACGCGCCCTTGATCGCCGCGCGCATGAACGACACGAAACGCGTGGTCACCGGATCGTCGCGCTCGGACAGCCATGCGAGCCCGACGCGCCATTTCGCGTCCCTGCCGTCGAGCGGCAGGACGGTCGCATCGCGCAGCAAATACTGCGCGCCCGACGGAATGAACGCGACGCCCACGCCGGCCGCAACCGACGTGAGCACCGATTGCACGTCCTCCGCCTGCTGCGTGACCTGCGGCACGAAGCGCCGCTCGACGCACCACCGGTCGATCTGCGCGGCGAGGCCCGGGCCGCGCGCGCGCTGCAGCGCGATGAAGCCGATCTCGTTGAGCACGTCGAGATCGGCCGGCACGCGCTTGAAACCGAGGTGCGGCGGCACCGCGAGCGCGAGCGCCTCGTCGATCACCTTGAACGACGACAGCCCTTCATCGGACGGCAGACGCAGGAAGCCGGCGTCGAGCTTGCCGGCGCGCAGCCGGCGTGTTTGCTCGGACGACGACAGGTCGCTCAGCGTGACCGCGATACCCGGATTGCGACGACGGAATTCCGCGACGAGTTTCGGCACGAGCGTCAACACGGACAGGCAGATGCCGAGCCGCAGATGACCGCGTTGTCCGCTGGTCGCCTCCCGCGCACGCGCGAGGATCTCGTCGGCATCGCGCACGAGCGCCTGCGCATCGGGCAGGAAGCGTTCACCGAACGGCGTCAGCTCCGCGCCGTGCCGGCCGCGCTCGAACAGCTTGCCGCCGAGGCTCGCCTCGAGCGCGCCGATCTGCTTGCTCAGCGCCGGCTGGCTCATGTGCAACGCGTCGGCCGCGCGGCTGAAATGGCTGAGCTCGGTGACCGTCAGGAAGGTGCGCAGCAGTTTCAATTCCATTCTTTAAAGGAATCGTATCGATCGAAACATTCATTTTACTGATCGAACGCGGTGACGTTCAATACGGGCATGCCCCTCCTGGAATTCACTGTCATGTCCGTTGATCATGCGGCCGAGTGCCTGACCGATATCTCGTGCGACACGGCGGTCGCCGACGAAAGCCGTGTCGAGCCCGATGCGCCGGCGCCCGAGCGTCGTGCCGCACGTGTCGACGGACGCAGCCGCCGCTTTCGCTTCGGCGATGCGCTGGACGACGCGCCGCCGCGCGCCGTCACGGGTTCGATCGCGATCAGCTTCGCGGTCGTGTCGCGGCGGAACTGGCCGCGCTGAGCCTGCTCCTCGCGCGCATTGCCCCGGACGCGCACTTCGACCCTCCGCAAAAAAAACAGCAGGAATTCGCCCGCATCACGCACCATTGCGTACACATCGATCGTCATCGCCACGCGATCGACCTTATAATTTCCCGCACCCGCTCACTGCCCATGCATTTCGCGCCGCCACAACGCGCGTGAAAAGGAGACTTTCGCTTGACCGGCCTCATCGCGCGCCTGCCTCGCGCCCGGACCATCCTGATCCTCGCCCTCTCGTTCCTGACACTCGCGTTCGCAACGAACGCGTCCGCGCAGCGCGCGCAGCCGCATCGCACCGCGGCGCCGCATGTGCAGGCGAAAGTCGTCAAGAAGGCCCCCGCCCACCGCAAGAACAAGGCCGTCAAGCACCGCCGCCCGCGCGTCAAGCATCACTCGGTCAAGCGTCACGCCGCACCCGCGCCGCAGCACCGGCGCGCGAAACGCACGAACGCGGTGCGTCAGCGTCCCGCCGCGAAGCCGCGCCTGCTCGCGAGCTGCGGCTACAGCCCGCGCGCGGTGCGCTCGCTGCACTCACGCGCGGCCTACGTGCTCGACGTCGATTCCGGCACGCCGCTGCTGGCCCGCAACGCAGGCACCGTGCGGCCGATCGCGTCGATTTCGAAGCTGATGACCGCCGTGGTCGCGCGCGACGCGGACCGACCGCTGAATGGCGTGCTGCGCGTCACCTCACGCGACCGCGACACGATCAAGTTCACCGGTTCGCGGCTGCCGATCGGCGCCGAACTGTCGCGCCGCCAGATGTTCCATATCGCGCTGATGTCGTCGGAAAATCGTGCGGCTGCCGCGCTGAGCCGCGATTATCCGGGCGGCCGTGCCGCGTTCGTGAAGGCGATGAACCGCGAGGCGCGCCGGCTCGGGATGCGCCATACGCATTTCCGTGAGCCGACCGGGTTGTCGCCGCACAACGTGTCCACCGCCGAGGATCTCGCGCGGCTCGTCGGCGCGGCCGCGCAGGATCCGCTGATACGCTACTTCTCGACGGACACGTCGACCACCGTGCAGGCCGGCGACGGCGAGCTGCTGTACGTGAACTCCGATCCGCTCGTCCGCAACGGCAGCCTGCCGATCCGGCTGCAGAAAACCGGCTTCATCAACGAATCGGGGCACGGCGTCGTGATGCGCATGCGCGTGAAGGGCCGCCGCGAAACGATCGTGCTGCTCGGCGCACCGACGCGCGCCGGCGTGTCGAGCGATGCAGTGAAGATCCATCGCTGGCTGAACTGCTCGATCCAGTAAGCACGACGCGCGCGGCCGGCGCGTACCTTCAAAGGAGCGGTGCCATGCAGGACGAATACCGTTTCAACGCATTCGGGCGCCTGCTAGCCGCCGTGCGCTCGAACGGCCGCTGGGCCGTGTTCGATCTCGGCGCCGAAGGCAAGCGGCGGCCGGCCAATCTGCAGATTCCGTCCGCGCTCGCCGCGGACGAACTCGCGCAATATCTCGGCGACTTGCTGCACGAGAATGCGTCGCCGAAGTACCAGGACGTCGTGCCAGTTCCGGTTCCGTCGCCGCGCCGCGCGTAGCGCCAGGCCGCGCCGCTCACCCGCTCATTTCGGCCGCTGCCGCGCCGACGCCTGCCATTCCCCCCGCCCCGATCGCGCCCACGCACCACGCATCCCGAACCCTCAATCAACTCGACAGTCAAACTTGCAAGTTTAACTGTCGTGTTCTATGCTCCACCGCATGACACCACCACGCACACCCGGCGTTTCCGCCGACACCGTCGCCACCGAGCTGACCCTCGCGGTCGGCCAGCTGATCCGCCGGCTGCGCTCCGAGATCGACTCCGAAGGGCTCGGCATGTCGCAGACGAGCGCGCTCGCGCGGCTCGAACGACAGGGTCCGATGACGACCGCCGACCTCGCCCGCGCGGAGGCGATGAAGCCGCAGTCGATGAAGGCGATTCTCGCGAGCCTCGAGGAAGACGGGCTCGTCGAACGCGAGCCGCACCCGACCGACGGCCGCCAGATCCTGTTCCTGCTGACCGCGGCCGGCCGCGAAGCACGGCGCAAGCGCGACACCGCGAAGCACAAGTGGCTCGGCGCCGCGATCGAGAAGCTCGACCCTGAAGAGATCCGCACGCTCGCCGCCGCGATTCCGCTGATCCGGCGCATCGGCGAGCAATGACCGCCGCCTGCGTGCGGCGCGGCATCCGCGCGCACGCGTTCCTTTGCCCCATTCACGGAGCACCAGCACCATGAGCACAACCCGTCTCGACACGAACACGGCGCTCGTCGTCATCGACCTGCAAAAAGGCATCGTCGCGCTGCCGACGTCCCACCCGGTCGCCCCGGTGATCGAGCGCACGCGCGAACTGCTCGATGCGTTCCGCGAGCGCGGCCTGCCGGTCGTACTCGTCAACGTCGACGGCGGCGCGCCGGGCCGCACGCAGCAGCAGGCGCGTCTGGAGGCTCTTCCTGCCGACTGGTCCGACCTCGTACCCGAACTCAACCGCCAGCCGGGCGACCACGTCGTGACGAAGAAGACCTGGGGCGCGTTCACCGCCACCGGTCTCGACGCGTACCTGAAAGCAGCCGGCGTCACGCAGATCGTGCTGACCGGCGTCGCGACCAGCATCGGCGTCGAATCGACGGCACGCCAGGCGCACGAACTCGGCTACAACGTGACGCTGGCGGTCGACGCGATGACAGATCTCAACGCGGACGCGCATACGAACAGCGTCGAGCGGGTGTTCCCGCGTCTCGGCGAGACGGGTTCGACGCAAGAGATCCTCGCGCTGCTCGACCGGCGCGGCGCATGAACGACACGCGCGCTCGGCCGGCGCCGGGCCATCCGGCCGCCCGGCTCGATCCGTCGATCTGGAAAGTCGGCGCGGTCGCGACGCTCGGCAGCCTGCTGTCGCAACTCGACGCGACGATCGTCAACGTATCGCTGTCGAGCCTCGCGACCGACCTGCACGCGAGCCTGTCGACGATCCAATGGGTGACGAGCGGCTACCTGCTCGCGCTCACGCTGGTGTTGCCGCTGAACGGCTGGCTGGTCGACCGCATCGGTGCTAAAGCGCTGTACCTGTGGTGTTTCTCCGCGTTCACGCTGACGTCGGCGCTGTGCGGGCTCGCGTGGTCCGCGCCGTCGCTGATCGCGTTCCGCGTGCTGCAAGGCGTCAGCGGCGGGCTGCTCGCGCCGATGGCGCAGATGATGATCGCGCGTGTGGCCGGCCAGCAGATGGCACGCGTGATCGGTTATGCGGCGGTGCCCGTACTGATCGCGCCGATCCTCGGCCCGGTCGTTGCCGGTGCGATCCTGCAGCACGCGTCATGGCGCTGGCTCTTTTTCGTGAACCTGCCGGTCGGCGCGCTGGCGCTTGCGCTGGCCGTGTGGTTCCTGCCCGGCGATCGCGACGAAACGCAGCGGCGCGAACTCGACTGGGCCGGCCTCGCGCTGCTGTCGCCGGCGCTTGTGCTGTTCCTGTATGGCGCGGAGCGGATCGACGCCGTGCCGGGTATCGCCGCAATCGCGGGTTCGGTGCTGCTGCTCGCGGCGTTCCTGCGCGTCGAGCGACGCAAAGGCGAGCGTGCGCTGATCGACGTCGCGCTGTTTCGCGCGCGCGTGTTTGGCGCGGCCGCCGCCACGCAGTTCCTGTCGAACGGCGCGATCTACGCGGGCCAGATGCTGATTCCGGTGTTCCTGATCCAGGCGTGCGGCCGCTCGCCCGGCGAGATGGGCTGGCTGCTGGCCCCGCTCGGGCTCGGCATGCTCGTCACGTATCCGTTGATGGGCGCGCTGACGAGCCGGTTCGGCGTGCGCCGGCTGGCCGCCGCCGGCGCGATGCTCGCGCTCGTCGCGACGCTGCCGATCGTGTATCTCGCGCTGGCCGGCTACGATCCCTACGTGCTGGTGCCCGCGCTGTTCCTGCGCGGGATGGGCCAGAGCGCGATCGGCATCCCGTCGATGTCCGCCGCGTATGCGTCGGTCGACCGGCGCAACCTGCCGATGGCGACGACGTCGCTCAATATCGTCCAGCGCCTCGGCGGCCCGACGTTCACGACGATCTGCACGCTGTTTCTCGCATGGCGGCTGCAGGCCGAATCCGTGTCGACGGGCGGCACGCACGGCGTCGCCTACGCGTGGGCATTCGGCCTGCTTTGCGCGCTGCATGCGGCGAGCTTCGTGACGACGCTGCGGCTACCGCGATGGTCGAG
The DNA here is from genome assembly GCF_011753085.1 of Burkholderia sp. Tr-862. Classification (NCBI taxonomy): domain Bacteria; kingdom Pseudomonadati; phylum Pseudomonadota; class Betaproteobacteria; order Burkholderiales; family Burkholderiaceae; genus Burkholderia; species Burkholderia sp. Tr-862. The sequence goes on along the minus strand of NZ_VWWG01000099.1, from coordinate 8,290 downwards.
CGGCGCGGGCGCACGGCCGACGGGGGCGCGCGAGCCGGTTCGCGCTGAATGACGGGGTCTCCTGCTACACGACAGCCGGTTCCTGCTGCGCCGGCGTCATGCCCGTTGCTGCCAGCGCCTGATGCAGCGTCGGGAAAGATGCACGACGCGCCGACGATCTCCGTGATCCGATGGCGCGCCATGTCCGCATGCAGGTAACGGTTGACGCGTCCGAACAGCACGCCGATCCGGCGCGCGTGCAGCGCGTTGACGAGATCGGTGATCGTCCGCGCGGCCGTGTAATCGAGATCGGTGATCGCGCCCGCGTCGACGACGAACCAGCGCAATGGCACCGGCGATGCATCGACGAGCTCAGCGAAGCCAAATTGGAATTCCCGCTGCGATCCAATCGATCGTGGTGGGTGGCATCGAAATCGATCGCATATTGCTCTCATTGCCTGGCCTGCGAGATGCCCGCGAACACGTCGCGGATGGCCGACGCGCGGCGAACCGGCAGAATGCCCTTCAGCAGCCGCGCGCGCGACGGCCGGCTTTCGTTGGAATCTTGCATGCGTGAAATGCGTGGATGACCTGATCGACGTGGAAACGGGAGGCGCGAAGTCGTTCGCGCGTCGTGCCCCGCGCGGGCATCGCGTGGCAAGTGCACAGTGTGTTGCGCGATGTGAACCCCAGCAAAAGCCACGCAATGGTGAGGACGTCCGGGCGCCCCACGTCGTGCATTCGCGGCGTCCGGCCGGAACCCGATGGCACAATCACGGTCCCTTTCATGTGCCCTTCATCGGGCGCGCGCCGCATCGCGGCGCAGATTCAACGCACGAGAAGGACCCTGCCTGCCCTTATGACCCTGAACGAATCCTGGTTTGCGCCGCTCGTCGGCCTCCTCATCCTGCTCGCCGCCGCCGGCGCGATCACGGCCGCCGTCCATTTCCTGCTGTTCCGCGTGGTCGCGCGCCTCGCGCGGCTGTCGGCCACGCGCATCGACGACGCGCTGTTCGAGTTCGGCGCATTCAAGTGGCTGAACCGCATCGTGCCGTTCGTCGTGATCAAGCTCGGGCTCGTGGCAGTGCCCGGTATCCCGGCCGTGGCCGCGCAGGCCGCCGACAAGGTGCTGTTCGCGCTGATCGTGTTGCTGGTGTCGATGACGATCAGCGCGACGCTGTCCGCGCTCGAACATACGCATCGCACGAGTCATCGCGACCAGCCGCGCCTGTCGCTGAAAGGCGCGATGCAGCTCGTCAAGCTCGTGATGTTCATCACGGCCGCGCTCGTCGTGATCGGCGACGCGACCGGCAAGCAGATCGGCCTGCTGCTGTCGGGCATCGGCGCGATGTCGGCGGTGCTGATGCTGATCTTCAAGGACACGCTGCTCGGCCTCGTCGCCGGCGTGCAACTGTCGTCGAACGACATGCTGCGGATCGGCGACTGGATCACGATGCCGTCGGCCGGCGCAGACGGCACCGTCATCGACATCACGCTGAACACGGTGAAGGTCGCGAACTTCGATCACACGATCATCACGGTGCCGACGTGGAAGCTGATCACCGAGAGCTACCAGAACTGGCGCGGGATGACCGAAGCCGGCGGACGCCGCATCAAGCGTGCGCTGTTCATCGACGCGACGAGCGTACGCTTTCTCGACAACGACGAGATCGAACGGCTCGAACGCCTGACGCTGCTGAAGGACTACCTGGAAGACAAGGTCGACGCGATCGCGCAATGGAACGGCACGCTCGGCACGGCGGGCGAATGCCCGGCGAACCGCCGCCAGCTGACGAATCTCGGCACGTTCCGCGCGTACGTCGCGAACTACCTGAAGGGCCATCCGCGAATCCGCCGCGACATGACGTGCATGGCGCGCCAGCTGCCGCTGACCGCCGAAGGCATTCCGCTCGAACTGTACTGCTTCACCGACACGACGAGCTGGGTCGACTACGAGACGATCCAGGCCGACCTGTTCGATCACCTGATCGCGGTGCTGCCGGAATTCGGGCTGCGCGTGTACCAGCACCCGTCGGGCTTCGACATGCGCCGGATGGCCGGCGCGGCGCAAGGCGAACTGCAGGCGCCGCACGCGCGGTAATGCTTGCCGCGACGGCCCGCAACGGGCCGCCGCTCGCGATCCCGCAGCGCGGCGCGCCGTGCGCCGCTCACCGCCCCGCGCACTCGGACGCGAGCCGCCCCACCACCTTCAGCGCGTCCTCGATCTGCCGCGACCACGGATAGCTGTAGTTGAGCCGGATGAAGTGCCGATAATCGGCGCTCGCCGAGAACATATGGCCGGGCCCGATCGTGATTCCCTGCGCGAGCGCGAGCGCATACAGCTTCATCGCGTCGACCTGCGGCGGCAACTCGACCCACAGCACGTACCCGCCCTGCGGCTGCGACAGCCGCGTGCCCGCCGGGAAGAAACGCCGCACCATCGCGCTCATCAGGCTCGCCTGCTGCGCATACTGCTTGCGCATCCGCCGCAGGTGGAAATCGTAGCCGTCGTGCTTCAGGTATTCGGCGATCGCGAGCTGCTCGATCGCGGGCGTCGCGAGCGTGTTCAGGAATTTCAGCTTCTCGACCTGGTCGCGGTAGCGGCCCGGCATCGCCCAGCCGATCCGGTAGCGCGGCGACAGGCTCTTCGTGAACGACGCGCAGTGCAGCACGAGCCCGTCGCGGTCGTACGACTTCAGCGCGCTCGGCGTCGTGTCGCCGAAATGCAGCTCGTGGTAGACGTCGCTCTCGATCGCGGGCACGCCGTGCTTCGCGAGCAGCTCGACGAGCGCGCGCTTGCGCGTATCGGGCATCTGAAAGCCGAGCGGATTCTGGAAATTCGGCATCACCATGCACGCGGCGATGCGCTCGCGCTCGAGAATCCGTTCGAGCGCGTCGAGATCGATGCCGTCGCCCGGATGCGTCGCCACCTCTAGCGCGCGCATGCCCATCCGTTCGATCGCGTGCAGCATCGCGTAGAACGTCGGCGACTCGACGGCGATCGTGTCACCCGGCCGCGCGACGGCCTGCAGGCACAGGTTGATCGCCTCGGTCGCGCCGATCGTCATCACGATCTCGCCGGGCTCGACCGCGATCCCGCGCTCCGCATAGCGCCGCGCGATCTGGCGGATCAGTTCCTGGTTGCCGGGCGGCAGGTCGTCGATCACGCCCCAGCGCGTGCGACGCCGCCCGATCGCCTGCGCGTAGCGCGCAAGACGCTGCACCGGGAACTGCGACGCGTCGGGATACGGCGAGCCGAGCGGCACCGCGTCGTCACGCGCGATCGAGCGCAGCGTCGACAGCACGAGCCGGCTCACGTCCACCGCCGACGGCTCGGCCGCCGGCGCCGACGTGTGCAGCTCGGCCTCGGCCGGCTCCGTGACCCGCGCCCGCACGAAGTAACCCGACTGCGGCCGGCTCTCGATCAGGCCGCGGCTCTCCAGCACGAGATACGCGCGCAGCACGGTCGTGACGCTGAGCTGCTGCTGCCGGCTCGCCTGCCGCACCGACGGAATCCGCTCGCCCGACCGGTATACGCCGCGCTCGATCTGCGCCTGCAGATCGTCGGCCAGTTGTTCGTAACGCTTCACGCGCCTCCCTTTCAACTTCCCTTCAACAACACAGTTGCGACCCACACTCCCCGAATGGCCGCAACTGTACTCTTTTTTGAAGATAAGAGGTGTACACACAGCAGCCCGGCCGCCGCGCGTACTCTCACTGCATCGACCCTGAACACCCGCATCATGAAAAAGAAATCCGCCGCTCCGCGCATCGAACCGTATCACCACCCGGCCGCCGGCTGGGGCGCGCTGAAAGCCGTCGCGATCAACCTGATCAAGGAAAAGGTCACCGGCGGCAACTACCGCACGCTGCTGCGCCAGAACCAGCCGGACGGCTTCGACTGCCCGGGCTGCGCGTGGCCCGACCGCCAGCATGCGTCGACGTTCGAATTCTGCGAAAACGGCGTGAAGGCCGTGGCCGCCGAAGCGACGAGCAAGCGCGTGACGCCCGAATTCTTCGCCGCGCACACGGTCACCGAGCTGCTCGAACAGACGGATTTCGAGCTCGAACAGCACGGCCGCCTGACCGACCCGATGGTGTACGACGCCCGCACCGATCGCTACGTGCCGATCGCGTGGGACGACGCGTTCGAGCTGATCGCGCGTCACCTGCGTGCGCTGCCGGACCCGAACCAGGCCGCGTTCTACACGTCGGGCCGCGCGAGCAACGAGGCGGCGTTCCTGTATCAACTGCTGGTGCGGCGGTACGGCACGAACAACTTCCCCGACTGCTCGAACATGTGCCACGAGGCGACGAGCCGCGGGCTGCCGGCTTCGGTCGGCGTCGGCAAGGGCACCGTCACGCTCGACGATTTCGAGCACGCGGACATGCTGCTGATCTTCGGCCAGAACCCGGCGACCAACCATCCGCGAATGATGGGCGAGCTGCGCGAATGCGCGAAGCGCGGCGCGACGATCGTGTCGATCAACCCGCTGAAGGAACGCGGGCTCGAGCGCTTCGCCGATCCGCAAAGCCCGCTCGAGATGCTGACGATGTCCGGCACCGCGATCGCGTCGACGTTCATCCAGCCGACGATCGGCGGCGATTTCGCGCTGATCAAGGGGATGGCCAAGCGCGTGCTCGAACTCGACGACGCCGCGCGCGCCGCCGGTGCGCCGCGCGTGCTCGACACCGCGTTCATCGACGAACACACGGCTGGCTTCGACGCGTTCGCCGACGATCTGCGCAACGAAAGCTGGCCGGCGCTGACGGCCGAAAGCGGTGTGTCGTACGACCAGATCGACGCGCTCGCGCAGCGCTATGCACGCAGCGAACGCGTGATCGCGACGTGGGGAATGGGCATCACGCAGCACAAGCATTCGGTCGCGACCGTGCACATGCTGACGAACCTGATGCTGATGCGCGGCAACATCGGCCGCCCGGGCGCCGGCCTGTGTCCGGTCCGCGGCCACTCGAACGTGCAGGGCAACCGCACGGTCGGCATCGAGGAAAAGCCGTCGCAGGCGTTCCTCGACCGGCTCGGCCACGTGTTCGACTTCGAGCCGCCGCGCCATCACGGCTACGACGTCGTCGAGACGATCGAAGGCATGCTCGAAGGCCGCGTGAAGGTGCTGATCGGCCTCGGCGGCAACTTCGCGATGGCGACGCCCGACACGCCGCGCACGTGGGAAGGCCTGCGCCGCTGCGATCTCTCCGTGCACATCACGACGAAGCTGAACCGCAGCCACCTGATCCACGGCCGCGACGCGCTGATCCTGCCGACGCTCGGCCGCACCGAGATCGACCTGCAGGACAACGTGCCGCAAGGCGTGACGGTCGAGGACTCGATGAGCATGGTCCACGTGTCGTACGGGATGAACAAGCCGGCCTCCGCGAACCTGATGTCGGAGCCGGCGATCGTCGCACACATGGGTCATGCGCTGTTCGGCAGCGGCACGATCGACTGGCTCGCGTACAAGGACGACTACGCGAAGATCCGCGACGCGATCGAGGCGACCCTCGACGGCTTCTACGACTACAACGCACGCATCGCGCGGCCCGGCGGCTTCCACCTGCGCGTCGCGTCACGCGATCGCGAATGGCTGACGCCGACGGGCAAGGCGAACTTCATCGCGCACGCGCTGCCGACCGACACGCCGATCCAGCGCGCCCGCGCGCTGCACGGCGAGCGCCTGATGACGCTGATGACGACGCGCTCGCACGACCAGTACAACACGACCGTCTACGGGCTCGACGACCGCTATCGCGGCGTGTTCGGCCAGCGCCGCGTGGTGTTCGTCAACCGCGACGACCTCGCGATGCTCGGCCTGAAGGCCGGCGACTGGGTCGACATGGAAACCGTGTGGCACGATGGCATCGAGCGGCGCGCCAACGGCTTCCTGCTCGTCGAATACGACATCCCGCGCGGCTGCATCGGCGCGTACTACCCGGAAACGAACCCGCTGGTGCCGCTCGACAGCGTCGGCGACGTGTGCAACACGCCGACGTCGAAGTCGGTGCCGGTCCTGCTGCATCGCGCGGCCGCGCCGGCGTCGACTGCCGCCTGACGGAGCGCCGCGATGATCGTTCGGCCGCGCGAGCACTGGCTGCGGATGCTGCTCGTCTGGAACGGATCGGTGCTGCCGACCATCCTGCCGCAGCTCGTGCTGACGCTCGCGATCAGTCTCGTCGCGGTATGGGGCGGCGGCCGCGTGCTCGGCGAGAAGGTGCCGCTGAACCCGACGCCGTTCACGCTGATCGGCCTCACGCTCGCGATCTTCGCGGGGTTTCGCAACAACGCGAGCTACGAGCGCTACCGCGAGGGCCGGCAGCTGTGGGGCGGCGTGCTGACCGCCACCCGCACGCTGGTGTCGCAAGCACTCTGCTACGGCGCGATCGACGCCGACGACGCCGCGCGGCAGGCGTTCGTGCGCAAGGTCATCGCGTTCGTCCATGCGCTGAAGCATCAGCTGCGCGGCACCGATCCGGCGGCGGACCTGCGCGCGCTGCTCGACGACGGGACCCATGCGCGCATCGTCGCGGCCCGGTATGCGCCGATCGCGATCGTTCATGAACTGCGCGAGGCATTCGCCGCGCGCGCCGACGCGGGGCGTCTCGCCGATACGCGGCTCTGGATGCTCGACGCGCGCCTCGACGATCTCGTGTCGATGGTGAGCGGCTGCGAGCGCATCGCATCGACACCGATCCCGTTCTCGTACGACGTACTGCTGCACCGGACCATCTACGCATACTGCGTGCTGCTGCCGTTCGGCCTGGTCGACTCGATCGGCGCGGCGACGCCGTTCGTCACCGTGTTCGTCGCGTATACGCTGATCGCGCTCGACGCGATCGCCCATGCGATCGCCGAGCCGTTCGGCGACGGACCGAACCACCTCGCGCTCGATGCGATGACGCGGATGATCGAGCGCACGCTGCTCGAACTGAACCACGAGCCGCTGCCGGCGGAAGTGACGCCCGGCCCGGCGTATCGGCTCACCTGACGGGCCGGGCGCCTCCGACGCCCCGTCGGCCGCTGCTCGTTCAGTCGCGGCGGCCGCGCAGGAAGTGGTCGTGCCCGGCAACCGCGTCCGCGATCCGCCTCAGCAACACGATGCCGCGCAGCAGCGCGCGTGCCCCGTCGCTGTCGATATCGGCCACGCGCCGCCGCAGCAACCGCGCAGCCGTATCGCAACTGCGCTCGATCCGGGCGAAATCCGCGAGCGCGGCGCGGCCGCGCACCACGGCCACCGCGCGACGCGCGGCCGGCTCCCGGGCCGCCAGCTCCGCGAGCGACAGCAGGCTGTCGCCGATGCCCCAGATCGCCAGCAGGTCGCGCATGTCGCGCTCAATCAGCGTTTGCGGCAGCGTGCCCGCGAACCCGAGCTCGCGTCCGAGCCGGTCGGCCGTGCGACTGAGCCACGCGCTTGCCGACCAGCCGCGCGGGTGCCGGGCGATATCCGCCAGGTCGCGGCGCACCGCGCGATGCAGCCGACGCCGGCTCGTGCCCGGATCGCCCGGAAACACGAGCGCGAACACCAGCACGCCGAACGCAATGCCGAGCAGCGTCGACAGCGCGCTGTTCAGGAACGCCGCATCGCCGATGCGCGCGGTGTTGTCCGGAGACGTGAAATTCCAGAAGAAGATCGAGAAAGCGCTGCCGAGCGCGGCGGTGCGCGGATGGCGCATCGCGAGGCCCGTGCCGATCATGAACACGCCGATGATGTACGCGAGCGTCTCGAAGCCCGAGACCGCCGGCAGCAGGATGAAGTTGCAGACGATCCCCGCCACCGCCGCGCAGGCCGTGCCCTTGAGGAACCCGATGGCGGCCCGGGCCGAGTTCGGCCGGGTGGAGAACAGCGCGCCGACCACGGCCGTGATTGCAACGAAACCGGCGCCCGACGGCCATGCGGTGACGATCCAGATCGCCGACGCGACCAGCACCGCGATGAACGCGCGAATGCCGTTGTGACACGCGAGCACCGCGTCGCGATGAAAGGCATAGCGGACCCGCGACGGCGGCGGAACCGGCAGGTCGACCCGTGCCTTGTTGGCAAACGCGTCGTCGAATCCGGCGAGCAGCGTGCTCAGCCGGTCGAGCGTGAGCAGGCGCGAGTCATTCGAGCCCGTCGGCTCGGCGGCCTCGACGTGCAACGCCTGGTCCACCCGCGCACGCAGCGCCGCCATCTCGGGCCCCGCTTCCCCTGATGCAGCGACGCCGTCGAGCACCCGCGCGGCCTCGGCGACCAGCGGGTCCGGCGCGTCGCCGCTGCGCGCCGCATGCGCTTCGATCGCCTGCGCGGCCGCATGCGCG
>NZ_VWWG01000098.1:0-26129 GCF_011753085.1 Burkholderia sp. Tr-862 | reverse complement strand
ACGAACTCGCGCTGCTGGAGGCGAACCTGCGGCTCGTGCTGTCGATCGCGCGCAAGTACATGAACCGCGGCGTCGACCTGCCCGACCTCGTGCAGGACGGCTGCCTCGGCCTGATGCGCGCGATCGAGAAATTCGAATACCGGCGCGGCTTCAAGTTCTCGACCTATGCGACCTGGTGGATCCGGCAGGCGGTCGCACGCGCGGTGGCGGACCGCTCGCGCACGATCCGCGTGCCCGTGCACGTCGGCGACCAGTACCAGCGCGTGCAGCGGCATGCGCTGCGCTTCCGCCAACGCACGGGCCGCCGCGCGACGCCGGCCGAACTGGTTGCCGAAACCGGGCTCCCCGAGGGCAAGCTGCGCGCGGTGCTCGCGCTGCCGGCCGAGCCGCTGTCGCTCGACACGCCGCTGCCCGACGCGGAGACCGGCCTCGTCGACCTGATCGAGGACCAGGCGTCGGCGAGCCCGTTCGAGCGCCTGGCGGACACGCGCATGCGTGAATGCGTGACGTCGCTGCTGCGCTCGGTCACGCCGGCCGAAGCCGACGTGCTGCGCCGGCGGTTCGGCCTCGGTGGCGCCGAGCCCGACACCTACGACGCGATCGCACAGGACGCGGGCATGTCGCGCGAACGCGTGCGGCAGATCGAGAAGCGCGCGCTCGCCACGCTGCGCACGGCCGCGGAGGCCGAGGGCGCGCAGTCATTCCTCGACGCGTAACCGGTCGCGCGTTCGTGCCCCATCCCGGCACGAACGCGCGCGCGGCGCAGTTCCCGCCTGTGCAACGTTTGCCATTGACACGCATCAAGTTTTGTTCGTCGCTTGCCGTGACAATGTGCTGAAATGAACGGTGGCCCGCGCGTTGCGCGCCCCGTTCATTCCGTTTGCGCTTCCCCAGGTCCCGCACCATGCAGACGACCGTCAGCCAGACGCACGAGGAAAACCGGCAAATCGCGGCCTGCCTGCGCGAAGCCGCGCAGCTGCTTGCCGAACAGGGGGCGAATCCTTACCGGGTTGCCGCCTACCGCACGTCGGCCGATACGATCGAGTCGCTCGACGACGGCATCCGTACGCGCTTCAACGCGGGCGGTGTCGATGCGCTCGGCGCGCTCCCGGAGGTCGGCACGGGCGTCGCGCAGGCGATCGCCGAATGGCTGGTGACCGGGCGCTGGCGCCTGCTCGATCGGCTGCGCGGCGATGCCGAACGCGTGTCCGCCTTCGAAGCCGTGCCGGGCATCGGCCACGCGCTCGCGCTGCGAATTCACGACCAGTTGCACATCGATACGCTCGAGGATCTCGAACGCGCGGCCCGCAGCGGCCAGCTCGATGCGATTTCGGGCGTCGGCCCGCGTCGCGCGGCCGGCATCCGTGCGGCGCTCGACGACGTACTGAGCCGGCGCCGGCGCTGGCAAGGCCACACGCGCGATGCCGACCTCGGCACCGAACCGCCGGTCGAACTGCTGCTTTACATCGACCGCCTGTACCGCAACAAGGCCGCCGCCGGCATCCTGCCCATGCTCGTGACGCGTCGCGTGAACGCGGACGTCAGCGTGTCGCCGCCCGTGATGCACATGACGAAAGGCGGCTGGCACTTCACCGCACTGTGCCCGTATCCCGCACGCCCGCACGAGGCCGGCCGCACCGCGGACTGGGTCGCGCTCTACTTCTACGATGCATTGCAATGCGAGCACCAGCGCACGGTCGTCACCGAAACGTTCGGTTCGCTCGCAGGCAAGCGCATCGTGCGCGGACGCGAGATGGAATGCCGCGTCTATTACGCGGGATGACGCGCTCGGCGCATTAGCCGCCACGGCATGCCCGCCCCGTCGCACGCTCGAGCACCCTACTCACGCAAGCCGAACCCTCTACGCGCCTTCCGTCTTCGTGCGACGCGCCGGATGACGGTGCGCGGCGATGCGCAGCAGCTTGCGGAACGACGGACACTCGAGATGACTCGGCGCCGGACACACGGCCGCATGCCGCAGCGCATCACGCACCGCACCGAGACGGCGGATCGTGCGATCGAGCTCGTCGGCCTTGTCGTCGAGCTTCGCGCGATCGATTACCGGCCGGCCGTCCGCGCCGAACATCGCGAGGATGTCGTCGAGCGCAAAACCGGCCTCCCGGCCGAGCGCGATCAGCGCAAGGCGCTCCAGCACCGACTCGTCGTACTGGCGCCGCAGCCCGTGACGGCCGTTCGGCACGATCAATCCCTTTTCCTCGTAGTAACGCAGCGTCGACGCGGGCAATCCCGAGCGACGCGCGACATCGGCGATATCCAGACGGCTCATGCTTGACCTCAAGTGAACTTGAAGTTGCAAGATAGCCGCTCGACTCCTTCGACACAAGACTGGACCGCCATGAACCCGCCGAAACCGACTCACCTCCCGTCGCGCCCCGCCGCAACCGTTCGCCCCGGAGGCGCGCGATGACCGCACCCGACTTCCTGGTGCGCATCCTGCTGATCGGCGCGGGCGCGACGCTCGTGACGGACCTGTGGGCGCTGCTGCGTCGCAATGCATTCGGGATTCCGTCGCTCGACTACGCACTGGTCGGCCGCTGGCTCGGCCACATGATGCGCGGCCGGTTCCGGCATGCGTCGATCGTCGCCGCGCCGCCCGTGCCGGGCGAACGCGTGTTCGGCTGGATCGCGCATTACGCGATCGGCATCGCGCTCGCGGGGCTGCCCGTTGCGATCGCGGGTGCGGAATGGGTCGGTGCGCCGACGCTTATGCCCGCACTCGTCGCGGGCCTCATCAGCGTCGCCGCGCCGTTCTTCGTGATGCAGCCGGCGTTCGGGTTCGGCGTCGCCGCGTCGCGCACGCCGCAGCCGGGCGTCGCGCGCCGGCGCAGCATCGTCACGCATCTGGTGTTCGGGGCGGGGCTTTATCTGGCGGCGTTCGGGCTGGCGGCGCTGGGCCGTTGAGCACCGCGCACCAGCGCGGCGGATCGGGCCGGCATGGATGGGCTGAAACGGAATCGGCCCAGGCCCGGCCACCTCGTCATCGCGAACGACGCTCCGCCGTGCCCGGTCGATTCAGCGGCCCGAACCGGCGCCTGGGTCATTCGCCGCCGCTGTCGATCAGGTTGTGGCGTACGCGCCCGAGCAGGTGCACGAGCGTGTCGCGCTCGTCGCGCGTGAAGCCGCGCAGCCCGTCGTCGGTGACGGTGTCGCCCACTTCCAGCATCTGCGGAAAGATGTCGCGCGACTTGTCGGTCAGCCGGATCACGAACGCGCGCCGATCGTCGTCGTTGGCGATCCGTTCGATCCATCCGCAGCTTTCCATCCGGTCGAGCAGCCGCGTCAGCGAGATCGGCGTGATCTCGAGCCATTCCGCGAGCCGCGCCTGATTCATCTCGCCCTTCCACGTCAGGTACGCGAGCACGCGGCTTTGCGCGCGCGTCAGTCCGATGCGCTTCGCGCGCCGGTCGAACAGGCGTCCTTGCAGGCGGGCCACGTCGGTGATCAGGTAGCCGATCCGGTTCTCGTAAGTCTTGTCCATGCGGCGATTATAGGGGCAGGCCGCGACTGACCCGCGGCTCGTGCCAGGGCGATGAGCACGGATATAATAAGCATGCTTATAATTCGAGTCATACCGGATCACCGCCCACGGCGACCGCCCCACGGAGACACCCGCTTGAATCCAGCCGCCGCCGACACCCCTGCCTCGCCGCCTGCCCTCAATCGGCCGATGCTGACCCTGTCGATCATGCTCGCGACGCTGATCCAGACGCTCGACAGCACGATCGCGAACGTCGCGCTGCCGCACATGCAGGGCACGCTGTCCGCGTCGCAGGACGAGATCACCTGGGTGCTGACCTCCTACATCGTCGCCGCGGCGATCGCGACGCCGCTGACCGGCTGGCTGTCCGACCGCCTCAGCATGAAGCGGCTGCTGACGCTCTCGATCGCGGGCTTCACGATTGCGTCCGCGCTGTGCGGGCTGTCCGAGTCGCTGGTGCAGATCGTCGGCGCACGTTTGCTGCAGGGGGTGTTCGGCGCCGCGCTGGTACCGCTGTCGCAGTCGATCCTGCTCGACATCAACCCGCGCGAGAAGCAGGGCCAGGCGATGGCGATCTGGGGGATGGGCGTGATGGTCGGCCCGATCCTCGGCCCGACGCTCGGCGGCTGGCTCACCGACAGCTACAACTGGCGGTGGGTGTTCTTCATCAACGTGCCGATCGGCGCGTTCGCGCTGGCCGGCGTGCTGACCTTCCTGCCCGCGCGGGCACCGCGCCCGCACGTGAAATTCGACGCGTTCGGCTTCGCGACGCTCGCGCTCGCGATCGGCGCGTTCCAGGCGATGCTCGACCGCGGCGAACAGCTCGACTGGTTCGGCTCGTACGAAATCCGCATCGAGGCGCTGGTCGCCGCCCTCGCCTTCGCGTTCTTCCTCGTGCATACGGCCACCGTCGGCAAGGCGTCGTTCTTCAAGTCGGAGCTGCTGCGCGACCCGAACTTCGCGACGGGCACGCTGTTCATCTTCGTCGTCGGCGCGGTGCTGTATGCGACGCGCGCGCTGTTGCCGCCGATGCTGCAGAACCTGATGGGCTATCCGGTCGCGACGACGGGCCTCGTCACCGCGCCGAGCGGCGCGGGCACGATGATCGCGATGCTGTTCGTCGGGCGCTTGTTGAAATACGTGGACGCGCGGGCGCTGCTGTTCGCCGGGCTGGCGATTTCCGCACTCGCGCTATGGCAGATGATGCAGTACACGATCGTGCTGTCCGAGGCGGACATCGTGTGGCCCGGGGTGGTCCAGGGCTTCGGGCTGGGGCTCGTGTTCGTGCCGCTGAGCGCGCTGTCGTTCTCGACGCTCACGCCCGAGCTGCGCGCGGACGGCACGGCCACCTACAGCCTGATGCGCAACATCGGCAGCAGTATCGGCATCTCGATCGTGCAGACGCTGATGACGCGCAACACGCAGGTCGCGCATGCCGACCTCGCGACCCACGTCACGCCGTTCGACCCGGCCGTGCAGGCGATGGCCGGCAGCCACCTCGACATCGCGCTGCTCGACCGCACGATCAACCAGCAGGCCGCGATGATCGCGTACCTGAACGACTTCAAGCTGATGTTCGTCGCGACGCTGCTGATGATCCCGCTGTTGCTGCTGATCCGCCCGCCGCAGAAAACGGCGAGCGTCGACGTCGCGCACGCGGCGCTGGACTGACGAGGCGACGGCCGCGCGCGGTGCGCGCCGGCGCCCCGTCGAACCGCCTCAGGCCTTCATCGTCCCGGTGCGCACGTAGCGTTCGTGCCACGACAGCGCCTCGGCGAGCAGGTGCGGCGTGTGCTTGCCGAAGCTCTCGCGCGACGCACGCTCGAAGTAGTCCTCGAGCATCGGACGGTAGTCGGGATGCGCGCAGGTCGCGATGACCTTGCGCGCACGCTGCTTCGGCGACAGGCCGCGCAGGTCGGCGAGCCCCTGCTCGGTGACGACCACCGCGACGTCGTGCTCGGTATGGTCGACGTGGCTCGCCATCGGCACGATCCGCGAGATCGCGCCGCCCTTCGCGGTGCTGGCCGACATGAAGCACGACAGGTAGCCATTGCGCGCGAAGTCACCCGAGCCGCCGATGCCGTTCTGGATCTTCGTGCCCATCACGTGGGTCGAGTTCACGTTGCCGTAGATGTCGGCTTCGATCATCCCGTTCATCGCGATGCAGCCGAGGCGGCGCACGAGTTCCGGATGGTTGCTGATCTCCTGCGGGCGCAGCAGGATTTTTTCGCGGAACGTCGCGATCTCGTCGGCGAAGCGCTGCACGGCGGCCGGGCTCAGCGACAGCGCCGTGGCCGACGCGAAGCTCAGCGTGCCGTCGTCGAGCAGGTCGAGCATGCCGTCCTGGATCACCTCGGTGTACGCGGTCAGGTTCGAGAAGCCGGCCGAGCTCAGTTCCGCGAGCACCGCGTTCGTGATGTTGCCGACCCCCGACTGCAGCGGCAGCAGGTTTTCCGGCAGACGGCCGCGCTTCACTTCGTGGCGCAGGAAGTCGATCAGTTGCTGCGCGATCTGCTTGGACGTGGCGTCCGGCGCGGAGAACGCGTTGCTGCGGTCCGGTGCGTCGGTCTCGACGATCGCGACGATCTTGTCGGCCGGGCAGCGCAGGTACGGCTCGCCGATCCGGTCGTCGCTTTTCGTCAGCGGAATCGGCTTGCGGTGCGGCGGCAGCGCGGTGCCGTAATAGACGTCGTGCATCCCGTCGAGGCCGAGCGGCTGGCGCGAGTTGACTTCGAGGATCACGTGCTTCGCCTGCTCGAGCCACGTCTTGTTGTTGCCGATCGATGCGGACGGAATCAGCAGCCCATCCTCGCGGATGCCCGCGACTTCGACGATCGCGACATCGAGGTCGCCGTACAGCCCGAACCACGCGTATTGCGCGACGTGGCTCAGGTGGACGTCCTGGTAGTCGACTTCGCCGCTGTTGATCTTGTCGCGCAGCGTCGGGTCGGACTGGTACGGCAGGCGCATCGAGATGCCGTTGGTGCGGGCGAGCGCGCCGTCGAGCTCCGGCGCGGTCGATGCGCCCGTCAGCACGTTGATCCGGAAGTCCTCGCCGCGCGCATGGGCGGCGTCGATGTGGGTGGCGAGCGCGGCCGGCACGGCCTTCGGATAACCCGAGCCGGTGAAGCCGCTCATCGCGACGGTCATGCCGGGACGAATCAGCGCGGCGGCTTCGTCGGCGGTGCGGACGAGCGAACGCAGGGCGGGAGCGAGGATGCGTGATGAAGACATGGCTATATATCTGACGCTTCTGGTCTGTCGTTGACGTCGCGGGGGGTGTCTCCTGAGCGACGCGAAGCCCTTGGGGGCCGCGAGGGGCGGCCCGGCACCACAGGCACGGTCGGAGTATCGCAGAGGACATCGCCGCGAAATGTCCGCTGAATGCAAAAGATACTTACTGAATGCGCCGGGTATCGAACGGCCGTTCTGTGACAGGCGGAACAATCTGCCGAATGCACTCGAAAGGTGCGCGAAAGCGAATCGCCAATTTGCCGCCCGCGGATTACGAACGACCGAACGTCAATCGACTGCGACCTTTCCGGATTGACGGCATGAACGCAGGGAATCAGCATGTCCTGGCCGAGCGGCGATCGCCGCGGCCAATTGTCGCCCGGCACCGTTTTTTCGGGCCTGATATATATCAACCCGGCGGCGCGCGCGCCACGCCGCCGGGCACGCGTGCGAGGCCCGCTGGCCCTTGACAGTCGCGCCATGCGAACCACACTGGATCACGTATGGGCCGGCTGCGCGAACGCCGTTTCGCGCAGCCGATTCGCAACCGGCCGATGCCCGGAATCGCGGTAACACTCCCGCATGTCAGGACATTGATTGAATAAAAAGCAACAAATTACAATTCCGTATATATTTCGCCGATGGACCAAAGAAAAACCACCAAACTCTCGGAACCGCCGCTGCCACGCACCTGGGATGCGCGGCTCGCGCGCGCGCTCGTCCGACCGCTGATCGACACGCCTGTCACCCCGAATCACCTCACTACCCTTCGTCTGCTGATCGGCCTCGCCGGCGCCTGGTGCCTTGCGCAAGGCGGCTTCGGCTGGAGCAACGCAGGCGCATTCCTGATCGTGCTGTCGAACTTCGTCGACCACACCGACGGCGAACTCGCGCGCATCAGCGGCAAGTCCAGCAAGATCGGTCACTTTTACGACCTCGCGGCCGACGCGCTCGTGACGGTCGCGCTGTTCGTCAGCATGGGGCTCGGCATCGTCGCCCAGGGCGGTCAGATGGCCGCGTCGCCGGTGCTGCTCGGTGCGCTGGCCGGCGGGGCCGTCGCGCTGATCTTCTTCCTGCGCATGCGGATCGAATCGGTCGCCGGCAAGGCCGGCACCAAGCAGGCATTCGCCGGCGGATTCGAGACGGAAGACGTGCTCTACCTGCTGCCGCTCGTGACGCTCACCGACAGCGTGCAGCCGTTCCTGCTCGCGGCGTCGATCGGCGCCCCGCTGTTCGCCGCGTGGGTCGTGATCGACTGGTGGCGCATCGTGCGCCGCGGCAACGCCCCGCACAGTTCAACCGAAATCCAGGCTTCCAAATGACTTCTAGCACGCGCGACGACTCCGTGCTGAGCCCGGCACGCCCCGCGCCTGCGCGCGCGGCAGCGGCCGATCCCGATCGCACCGTGGCCGGCTGCGTCGGCCGACTCGACCTCGACCGCCTGCGCAGCGACTATACGCGCCAGGGGTCGTTCCTGTATCTGGACGCATTCCTGCCGCCCGACGCGCACGCGAAACTCGCGGCCGCCGCCCGCACGCTGCAGCCCGGCCTGAACCGCAATTACCTGCCCGGCCACAAGCAGGGCGGCAGCGTGAGCCGGCACACGATCGATGAGCAGGCCCCGTACATCGCGGAGCTGTACCGCTCGAAGGCGCTGATCGGCTTCCTCGAGAAGATCACGGGCGACAAGCTGATGGTGTCGCCGGAGAACGATCCGCACGCGTACGCGCTGTATTACTACACGAAGCCGGGCGACCACATCGGCTGGCACTACGACACGTCGTACTACGACGGCCGCCGCTATACGCTGCTGATCGGCGTGATCGACGAATCGTCGTGCCGGCTCGACTACGAACTGCATACGCGCAATCCGGACGTGCCCGACGAACCGGGCTCCGTGCAGATCGCCGACGGCGGCATCGTGCTGTTCGACGGCGACAAGCTGCGCCACCGGATCACGCCGCTCGGCCAGAACGAGACGCGCGTATCGCTGACTTTCGAATACGTGACCAACCCCGGCATGCGGCCGTGGAAGCGCTTCATCTCGAACATGAAGGATGCGATCGCGTATTTCGGTTTCCGCCAGGTGTTCAAGCAGCTGGCCACGCGACGGTCGAGCGGGTCATGACACGCGCCGGCCTGATCCTGCTGTCCCTCGGAACGGCACTGTTTGTCGCCCTGCTCGCGTGGCAGGGCGTGGGTGCGGTCGCGTCGACGCTCCTCGCAGCCGGCTGGGGCCTCGCGCTCGTCGCGGCGTTCCACGTCGTGCCGCTCGTGATCGACGCGTTTGCGGTCTCCGTGATGTTCCGCCGCGGTCAACCGGCCGCCGAGCTCGGCAACGCGCTGCGCGCGCGCTGGGTCGGCGAGTCGGTGAACAGCCTGCTGCCCGCCGGCCAGATCGGCGGCCCGGTGCTGATGGTGCGCCACCTCGCGCAGCGCGGCACGCGGATGGCCGATGCGGCCGCCGCGGTCACTGTCGGCACGACGATGCAGGCGCTCGCGCAGATGGCGTTCGCGCTGATCGGCATCGCCGCGTTCAGCCTGTATGCGACGCACGATTCGGTCGCTCACCTGCGCACGCCGGCGCTGATCGCCACGGGTGTGCTCGGCGCCCTCGCCGTCGCGTTCTACGCGGCGCAGCGGCGCGGGCTGTTCGGCCGCGGAATGCGTCTCGCGTCGAAGCTGCTCGGCCCGCGCGACTGGTCGTCGCTGGCGACCCGCGCGGATGCGATCGACAACGCGGTCGCCGCGCTGTACCGCGATCGCGCGAAGGTCGCGAAGACCTTCGGGTTGAGCCTCGTCGGCTGGATCGCCGGCACCGCGGAAGTGTGGCTCGCGCTGCACTTCCTCGGGCACCCGGTCAGCTGGCTCGACGCGCTGCTGCTCGAGAGCGTCGGCCAGGCGATTCGCGGTGCGGCGTTCGCGATCCCGGGCTCGCTCGGGGCACAGGAAGGCGGTTACCTGCTGCTCGCCCCGCTGGTTGGCCTGCCGCCCGACGCGGCGCTCGCGCTGTCGCTCGCGAAGCGCGCGCGCGAACTCGCGCTCGGCCTGCCCGGCCTGCTCTATCTGCATTTCAGTGAAAGAAACTGGCAGCGGCGTCATGCGCCGCAGCCGCTCGCCGACTGATCGTTCAGATCCGCCGGCTTTTTGGTTGGAGAACCCATGCGAGCCATCATTCTTGCGGCAGGCCTCGGCTTGCGCCTGCAACAACCGCCCGAGGCGCAATACCCGAAGTGCCTGCTGCGCTTCGACGACGTGTCGCTGCTCGAGCGCCATCTGCGCGTACTCGACGCCGCGGGCGTCGATGAAATCGTGCTCGGGCTCGGCTTCCAGTCCGAGAAGGTCGAGCAGGAATTGAAGCGCCTCGGCCGCACCGCCGAGATCGTGATCAACGAGCGCTACGACCTCGGCAGCGTGCTGACCGTGCACACCGTCGCCGATGCGATGACGCGCGGCGGCGACGTGCTGCTGATGGACGCCGACGTGCTCTACGACGAGAACATCCTGCACGCGCTTGTGGCCGATTCGGACAAGGCGGTCGACCGCCTGCTGATCGATCGCGACTTCGAAGCCGGCGACGAGCCCGTCAAGCTGTGCCTGAAGAACGGCGTGCCGGTCGAGTTGCGCAAGCAGCTCGCGGTCGACCTCGACTACGACACGATCGGCGAATCGGTCGGCTTCTTCCGCTTCACCGAAGGCACCGCGCGCCGCCTCGCGAAGATCGTCGCGGGCTACGTCGACAGCGGCCGCGCGAACATGCCGCACGAGGAAGCCGTGCGTGACCTGCTGCTCGAAGGCGGCCATTCGTTCGACGTCGCCGACGTCACGGGTTCGCCGTGGATCGAGATCGACTTCCCGAACGACGTCGCACGCGCGACACAAGACATTCTTCCCCTGATTCAACGCACCACGGCAGGAGCCGCACGATGAACGCTCGCGAACCCAACTTCTCCGAATCGCGCAGCGCACGCCTGCGCCGCATGCTCGTCAGCAACGAACTCGAATTCCTGATGGAAGCGCACAACGGCCTGTCCGCGCGGATCGTCCGCGAAGCCGGCTTCAAGGGGATCTGGGCATCGGGCCTGGCGATCTCCGCGCAGTTCGGCGTGCGCGACAACAACGAAGCGAGCTGGACGCAGGTCGTCGACGTGCTCGAATTCATGGCCGACGCGAGCGACCTGCCGATCCTGCTCGACGGCGACACCGGCTACGGCAACTTCAACAACGTGCGCCGCCTCGTGAAGAAGCTCGAGCAGCGCGGCATCGCCGGCGTCTGTATCGAGGACAAGCAGTTCCCGAAGACGAACAGCTTCATCGGCGGCGAGCGCCAGCCGCTCGCGGAAATCGACGAGTTCTGCGGCAAGATCAAGGCGGGCAAGGATTCGCAGACCGACCCCGACTTCTCGATCGTCGCGCGCGTCGAAGCGCTGATCGCCGGCTGGGGGATGGACGAGGCGCTGCGCCGCGCGAACGCGTATGCGGAAGCCGGCGCAGACGCGATCCTGATCCACAGCAAGCTGTCGCGCCCGGACGAAATTCTCCAGTTCGCGCGCGAATGGAGCGGCAAGGCGCCGCTCGTGATCGTGCCGACCAAGTACTACAGCACGCCGACCGACGTGTTCCGCCAGGCCGGCATCAGCACCGTGATCTGGGCGAACCACCTGATCCGCGCATCGGCATCTGCGATGCAGGCGACCGCCCGCGAGATCCACGAGAACGAAACGCTGATCAACGTCGAGGACCGCGTCGCATCGGTCAACGAGATCTTCCGCCTGCAGGACGCCGACGAATACTCGGCGGCCGAGCGTATCTACCTGTCGTCGTCGTCGCGCGCGTCGAACGCGGCGATCGTGCTCGCCGCGAGCCGCGGCAAGGGCCTCGAAGCCGTGACCGAAGACAAGCCGAAGGTCATGCTGCCGGTCGCCGGCAAGCCGCTGCTGCGCTGGCTCGTCGACGGCTTCAAGACGCACGGCGTGAACGACATCACCGTGGTCGGCGGCTATCGCGCCGACGCGATCGATACGTCGGGCATCAAGCTCGTCGTCAACGAGCGTCACGCGCAGACGGGCGAGCTCGCATCGCTCGCATGCGCGGCCGAACGCCTGACAGGCGATACCGTGATCTCGTACGGCGACCTGCTGTTCCGCAGCTACATCGTGCGCGACCTCGCGGAGAGCGAGGCCGAGTTCAGCGTCGTCGTCGACTCGTCGCTCACGGAGACCAACCAGAGCGTGCGCGATTTCGCGCTCTGCTCGGCCGCCGACGACCGCGGCCTGTTCGGTCAGAAAACCTACCTGCAACGCGTATCGAGCGACGTCGCCGCAGGCACGCCGCACGGCCGCTGGATCGGTCTCTTGAACGTGCGCGGCGCAGGTGTCGACCGCCTGAAGGCGATGCTCGCGACGCTGCAGGCACGTCCTGATTTCGACACGCTCGATATCCCGTCCCTGCTCAACGAACTGATCGCCGCCGGCGAGAAGATCGAGGTGCAGTACGTGCACGGCCACTGGCGCGGCGTCAACGATCTCGAAGACTTCCGCCGCGCGGGCGACTTCGCGCACGGCCAGACGCCGCTGTCCGAGCCGAGCACCGGCAACGGGGGCGCGCAATGATCGAAGCGGCACAGTTCGTCGAGGCCGCGCGCGAGCGCGGTTTCGACTGGTACGCGGGCGTGCCCTGCTCGTACCTGACGCCGTTCATCAATTACGTGCTGCAGGACCCGACGCTGCACTACCTGTCGGCCGCGAACGAAGGCGACGCGGTCGCGCTGATCGCTGGCGCCACGCTCGGCGGCAAGCGCGGGATCGCGATGATGCAGAACTCCGGGCTCGGCAATGCGGTGAGCCCGCTCACGTCGCTGACCTGGACGTTCCGGCTGCCGCAGTTGCTGATCGTCACGTGGCGCGGCCAGCCGGGCGTGTCCGACGAGCCGCAGCACGCGCTGATGGGGCCCATCACGCCGGCCATGCTCGACACCATGGAGATCCCGTGGGAGACGTTCCCGACCGACCCTGAACAGGTCGGCCCGGCGCTCGACCGCGCGATCGCGCACATGGACGCAACCGGCCGCCCGTACGCGCTCGTGATGCAGAAAGGCAGCGTCGCGCCGTATGAACTGAAGGCGAACCCGGCGGCGACGCCGCGCGCGCATGTCGTCGCACAGTCGGCGACACGTGCTGAATCACCCGCCGCCGCGTGGCCGACCCGCCACGACGCGCTGCAACGCGTGATCGCGCACACGCCGGTCGATTCGACCGTCGTGCTCGCGTCGACCGGCTTCTGCGGCCGCGAACTCTATGCGATCGACGACCGTCCGAACCAGCTGTACATGGTCGGTTCGATGGGTTGCGTGACGCCGCTCGCGCTGGGTCTCGCGCTCGCGCGCCCCGACCTGCGCGTGGTGGCTGTCGACGGCGACGGCGCCGCGCTGATGCGCATGGGCGTGTTCGCGACGCTCGGCACCTACGGTCCGTCCAACCTCACGCACGTGCTGCTCGACAACGGCGCGCACGAATCGACCGGCGGGCAGGCGACCGTGTCGCGGCATGTGTCGTTCGCGGGCGTCGCGGCCGCGTGCGGCTATGCGTCCGCCGTCGAAGGCGACACGCTCGACGTGCTCGACGCGACGCTCGCCTCGCAGACGGACGGTACACAGTTCGTGCGCGTTGCGATCCGCACGGGCGTGCCCGACGGCCTGCCCCGCCCGACCGTCACGCCGGTCGAGGTCAAGACCCGCCTGATGCGGCATATCGGCGCCGCACAGGCCGAAGCCCACGCCGAAGGAGCTCATTGATGCTGCTGCTGAACCCCGGCCCGGTCACGCTCACCGAACGCGTGCGCCGTAGCCTGCTGCAACCCGACCTGTGCCATCGCGAAAGCGAGTTTTTCGATCTGCAGGATGAAGCGCGTGCGCGCCTCGTCGCCGCGTACGAGCTCGATCCGGCCGAATGGGCCGCCGTGCTGATGACGGGCTCGGGCACCGCCGCCGTCGAAAGCATGATCACGGCGCTCGTGCCGCAGGACGGCAAGCTGCTCGTGATCGAGAACGGCGTGTATGGCGAGCGCATCACGCAGATCGCGACCCAGTACGGGATCGCGCACGACGTGCTGAAGCATGAGTGGATGCAGGCGCCTGATCTCGCGCAGATTGGTGCGAAGCTCGATGCGGGTGGGTACTCGCACGTTGCGGTGATTCATCACGAAACGACGACCGGCCGGCTGAACGACCTCGGTGCGATCGCCGACGTATGCCGTGCGCGTGGTGTGAAGATGCTCGTCGATGGCGTCAGCAGCTTCGGGGCTGAGGCGATCGACTTTGCCGGCGGCGTCATTGATGCTGTTGCCGCTACCGCGAACAAATGCCTGCACGGCGTGCCGGGTGCCGCGTTCGTGATCGTGCGCCGCAGCGCGCTCGCGAAGGCCGCGAGCCGTACTTATTACCTCGATCTTGGTCGGCTTGCCAAGCTGCAGGATCAGCGGAATACGCCGTTTACGCCTTCCGTGCATGCGTATTACGCGCTTGTGGAGGCGCTGCGCGAGTTTGATGAGGCCGGTGGCTGGCGTGCGCGGCATGCGCATTACAAGGCGCTTGCTGATCAAGCGCAGGCTGGGCTTGCGGCGCGTGGGATGTCGCTCGTGCTGCCCGAAGGCGCTTCGTCGGTTGTGCTGCGTGCGTACCGGCTGCCGCAAGGCGTCACGTATGAGACGCTGCATGACGGGTTGAAGGCGCGCGGCTTCGTGATCTACGCGGGGCAAGGCGGGTTGTCGAAGGAACTGTTCCGCATCTCGACGATGGGGGCGATTCAGGCGGCTGACGTCGATCGGTTGCTGGATGGGTTTACGGAGTTGACGCGGTAAGCGTTGCACTGCTCGTACGTTCGTCCATGAGAGGCCCGCAAGGGCCTTTTTTGTTGTTCATCGCGGATCACGGGGGAACACGCGGGGGAAGACTGGCGGCGTTCGGCCAGGAGGCATCACTCGGCGCAATGACTTGAATTGCTGACAGTGAATGCGCTCCGGCTGAGCGATTTCATCAATTCGGTGCATCGACGGGTTGAATCCGCAGTCGTGTGCGGTCGATCGCCGCCCTGCGGGAAGGGTGCGCAAATAACTACACCTGAGACCCCATGCGCCATCCATCGCGCCAATACCGAGCGAGATTGCATTTCACGACCATATTTCATCGAGATTGGTAGCTTTTACGAGCTTATCCCGCAGAGCATAACGGGCGGAT
This sequence comes from Burkholderia sp. Tr-862, assembly GCF_011753085.1. NCBI lineage: Bacteria > Pseudomonadati > Pseudomonadota > Betaproteobacteria > Burkholderiales > Burkholderiaceae > Burkholderia > Burkholderia sp. Tr-862. The sequence goes on along the minus strand of NZ_VWWG01000098.1, from coordinate 11,163 downwards.
TGCATGTTCACCTCGCTATCCTCAAGTCGAGGAATTGGTCCGACCGTTGCGGCTGAGCCTTTAAAGTTGAGTTTGTATTTACCGGTGTCGCCATAAGGCTCGATCGACACGATCTCCGCGATATGTGTTATCGCCCCGACGGGCGCGACTCGGTAAGCAGCAATGTATTTGAGCTTGGGGATGTGTTTTGCGTTGATGCGAATTGCGAACCAGCAGTTATGGCCGACGAACTCCTGCTGAAATCCCTCCTCTCTCGCGGGTACGACGATCGTGTCGAAGATTTCCGCGGCGACTGGACCATTTGCAACAGCCTGAACTTGTTCCTCTGGCGCATCCCCAAGCTTCGGAGGTGTAAATGCATTAATACCAAGCATCGGCAGGATCAGGTACATATCTTCGAGAAATGCTTGCGCCGTTGCTCTAGAAACAAGCGACATCGTGGGAGAAGTGGGTATGTTCTTGTTGAGCAATATTGCCCGGTCGAACCGCTTGGCGCGTGCAATGAGCTCATATTCAAGGTATTGAACTTCAGTTTTTCCGATCTTGTGGAGGCGATCGAAGAAATAGACACCCCAAATCCACCCCTCCTTATTAGCGACATGATTCTTAAGACGCTCTCCGACGGGGTCTGCCTCGCCGATGTAGATCGTCTCTTCAGAGGCGTTGCCAACGAGGATGTAGAGTCCGACCTGATTAAAGCCCGGCTCGTGCTTCAATTGCGCGAACATCTCCTTCGGAAACACAACGCCGGAACCTGACCAGTTCGACTTGTCAACGTGACGGATACCTTGCGGATCGCCAGCCGTTGCAAAGACCGTAATCGAAAACGGGATTGGCACTGGTTTTCCTCCGCACTTAGCAATTCGATGAAAAGTTTGTGCATCAGCATAAGCCAATGTCCGGTTGCGAGGCAATTCGCGCACCCCCTTCCCTGCCGGACGTGTCGTCCGACTACTGAGGCCGATCGCCATAAGCCGAATGGGAACAGGCCTGTCGTCGGGCGTTACCGAGGGGCCGTAACTCATCTATTTCTACGAGGGACGCTGCAGCCGTTTGCCCTCGCTAACTGCCAGATGCTCGGCGCTAGGGCGTACGTCCCATCCCTGTCGGCAGCGGCCGACTATATCGGGCGGCAAGCGGGCCGGCTACTGTCTCAGCTTTGGGCAACTGCCGGCCAGACGAGGACATTCGACAACGCTGCACGAACCGTCGACAATTCGACGGATCACGAAACTGCTGAGCCAGACCAACCATGAACCGAGTGGTATATGTGCTGCTTACGTTAGCCGTCATCGCGTGGGCGATCTGCGGCTTCTTTCCCAATAGGGGCATACATTTTGGATGGATCGGGACTTTGTTCGCATCTGCGGCAGGTCTGGTGGCGACGATATCCAGTTATCAAACCGAGAGGACGGTCCAGACTCGCGGCGGTGGGGTCATATATAAGGCCGAAGCGCCAGCCAGATTTTTCGTGGCCTACGCTTTTGCTGGCGCGCTCCTACTGGTTATGAGCATCGTTAGCGTTTTGGGCGCTAACTGTAGCCAGACGGCTCAATGAGCGTCCGCGAAAGACACTAGACTTCGATACACCGGCTAAGCGATTTCATCAATTCGTTACATCGACGGGTTGAATCCGCAGCCAACTACAGTCAGTCGACGGTGGTCCCAAGATCGTCGACAATGCGGCTGCGGAGGACGTGGAGAGCAGATATGAACATGACTCGAGAATTCTTGCTACCGTTCGGAATCGACCTCAGGGTTGAAGACGGAATCGCAAGTATCGAATCCGACTTGCCGGAAGCGCTCCCCAGCTTCAGTGATCCCGTCGAAAACGGACGCATCGTAGGGGTTGTTGAAGGCGTCGAGCAATTGTTGCTTTCGCTTGCGCGTGTCGGTATCGATTTATCCAATCCGCAGTTCGCACGGGCAATCAACGATTGCGTAGCCAACCTTCAATCAGGCTGATCAGCGAATTTCCATGTACGGCCAGGAGCGGACAGTCGCGGGACCGTTGAACCTACCCCTTGCCAACCTATCGAATCTCGTTCGGTGTCGCGCAGGCGAGTGTCGTCCGATCCGGGTACGATGCACAGGACGGGCAGTTGGATAGGTTGTCGATCGGGCTTGGGATGCCGACTGCTGTCGCCCATGAGACGACCCTCGACAGAGCAGTGTAGATCCTCGACAATCCAACGGCGGCTAATCAAGAGTGACCGACTGCGTCATGCCACAAATCTTCTATCGAGACTGGCCGATCCCACCGAGAATGTCCCGGTCGGAGTACTTTAGGTTTCGCCTTAGGTTGCTCGCGCTTATTGTCCTATGGGTATTTTCTGGTATCGCCTTGGTAGTTTTTTGGGGACGTCTGCACGTCCTGCTGAAGTGTCTGGTTGTGGTGCTGGAATATGTGTTTAGTCCTGGTATCGATTTGATCGAGAATCTGTTCGTTTCGTACAAGAAGTACCTCAAAAACGGTTTGTGGTGACAGTGTGTCTCGTTGATCAGCATTGCGTGGCGCGGTAGGCAAAGGAGGCATCAAACTGTCTGCTTCGGGTCGATCGGCGCCGGTCGCGCGTTGCAGGGCGGCGGCCGGCCGCCGGCCCGCGTTCGGCCAAGAAGCGACATTCGTGCATCTGAGTACAATCGTCAACAATCAGCCCCAGACTTGATGGCCGTTTTCGGTTTGCGAGACGAAGCGATGAAGGTAACGATTGCGTACATCGAAGAACCGCCATTCGGCTGGACCGAAGCGGATGGCACCGCTACCGGGGCTGATATCGAGCTTGCGGAGACGATTCTGCGCCAGATCGGCGTCGATAAGATCGAGTATTGCCTGACGACGTTCAGCGAATTGCTACCCGGCGTTGAGGCAGGTCGCTGGGACATGAATGTCCCTCTCTTTGTGACGCCGCAGCGAGCCAATGCGGTCGCGTTCAGCTTACCCGTGTGGGAAAACGAGGACGGTTTTCTGGTTCGACCTGGAAACCCGAGAGCGCTCGTTAGCTATTCGTCAATCGCCAAATGTCCTGAGGCGCGCCTCGGCATAATTGCGGGACAGGTACAGCATGATTCGGCGACGGCGTCAGGTGTAAGCGAAGTGCAAATCGTCATCTTCGAGCACCAAGCCGACGCGATCTCGGCCATTCTCTCTGGCGCAATTGATGCATACGCGAGTACAGCCTTGGGAAATCGAATTATCGCGAGCCGGATGGGAAGTTCGGTGATCGAGGCCGTCGCGCACGAGCGAGATGGGAGTGGCAGCCGGCGGACGCCTCAGCTTGGAGCGTTTTCATTCAACCAAGGGAACGCGGATCTTCTAAAAGCGGTCAATCAGCGACTTCGTTCATATCTCGGCTCGCCGGATCATCGCGCTCGTATGGCGAGATTCGGGCTGACGGACCGCGAGATCGATCCAAGTGTCCTGAATGCAGGATAGGTCGGTGCTCGGCCACAAGCGGACAGTCGACATACGGGCGTAGATCCTCGACAATCCGCGCCATGGGAATCGAGGCATCGTAATACCTGCGGATCGGAACAATGGCTCAAGAGAATCGTTTAATCTCACAAAATGACCTGGTTGTCCCGACCCAGGATGTGGAAGCGCAAACAATCGGCGAAAGCTCGACACTGCGCGTGAGGGCAGGAACTGTAAGAACGGTCGTGCTCGTCCATACCGATCTCGGACTGGTTGCCGCCCATGAAGTCGAATTCCCGCTTGGCGCGGGCCAATCAGCGCTGGCGACTATTCCAAGCACTGACTTGCAGAGCTGTGCTCCAGGCTGCCGCAGAGTGTGTGAGTGTTGTGGCCACCGTACCCTTCGCGATCTCTGTCCTGGATCATACGAAGTCTGCCCGGTCTGCTTTTGGGAGGATGACTTAATTCAAACACGCGATCCTCATTTTGTTGGCGGCGCAAATCGACCGTCTCTCTTGGAGGCTCGCCGCAATTACGAAATGATCGGCGCGTGTGAGGAAAGAGCATTACCCCATGTTCGAAGACCGGCGGACGATGAGATAGATTGGGCTCGGCAGGCATAGTCGCCGCAGATAGCGGCAAACTTGAATCAAGCGCTGCGGCGGGGCATGGTCTGCGCCTGACTCTTACGCAGACGGTGTCCAAGACCCTGGGCGCGGACTGGTGCCCCTGACGGGGTGTCCTTCCCCCCGCCGCGACGACAGTATATCGACCTTGCGGAGCTAGCCAAATAGTTGACCGCCCCGAGCGAACGATCTGCATCGTTGCTCGCGACTGTCCGTTGGCGGGGAAACTGAAGGTCTCTTCAGGGTCGTTTTGAGCCCGTAACGGACCACCGTGGAGGTATCCGGCGCAGTCCGGTTCGCCCACTACGAGCCGTTCACGACCGACGTCCCCATTGGCGCTTAAGTGCCGGAGTGGCGCTTGCGATGATACGCTCGACACTTGTTCTGCGATCTGCCGCGCCCGCTCGTTTTCATCGCGATCGCTGTGCTTACAGTACGGCAAAATGAGCGCCCCGTCGCCCGGGCGGCCCCGATGACTGGCGCACTCGAAGGCGTAAACTTCCCGAGCATAGTGTCTTTGCTCGGGCCAAACATCAGTGCGAAACGGCGTATTATGCCGTCCCGATTCGCGGCACCAAGCCGGGCACGGCCCGTGCGATGTTGTGCCATGACAGACATGAGAAACGGAATGACGACTACATTTGACGAGGCGACAACGGCGGCGATCGCCGCGTTTGCCCAATTGGATTTCTACACCGCGGTGCAAGCGATGCGCGCCGAGGCAGATTACGACCACGAACGAGACCAGTGGATCTCGCGCTATATCGACGAGCACGGCGGCGACGCGGACGATGCAGCATACGACGCCTTGCACGCTCAGGCCCAGGCAACCCCGGAATACGCGCAGTTCGTCGATGCGGTTCGCCGGGAAATCCTGGACTACTTCGGCGTGACTGACGATCAACTGGACTGCATGATCGTCCTGCGCAATGACGACAGCGATGAGCTTTGGGCGGAAGTCAATCGGCAGCGGAGCGCGCTGGGAACCGGTGAAGTGCGCGGAGATCTCTGATCGAAAGATGCGAAATACCTTTCCCATTGTCGCCATGAGCGTCTCCCGCTTCATCCCGCTGTTGGCACTCGTCCTCGCTCCCGCTGCTCAGGCTACCGACAACCAGCCCTGCGACGACGCAGCCATCACGGCCGTCGCCCGCTGGGCCGGCATCGCCAGTGCACGCATCGCCACGCGCGACGCGGACAGGCTCGTCATCGCATCGGCGTGCAAGGTGATGCCGAACGCGCCGCAGACGACGATCGCAGCCGTCGCGTTCGATTCGCTGCCGAAGAGCGAGAACCCGGGCGGCAACAACAAGCTCCAGGTCATCGCGCTTATCGAAGGCGGCAAGGTCGTAGCCGCCGATCGGTCGATCGTCGAGGAAGATGCCACCACGGAAGTCGGTCCGGACAGCTATCGCATCGACACCGCGCCGTATCGGCTGTCGCCCGACGTGCGCGCATTCGGTGTCGTGTTCCTGAGCAGCGCGCGCGGGCCGAGCTGTCCCGATGCGAACGCGAGCGAAGAACTGACGCTGTGGGTTCGCGAAGGCAATCGTATCCGCCCGGTGTTCGGCACGAACCTGTACGGCTGGGTCAGTGTCGAGGGCGAGGCTTGCGGCGCGGGTGCCGGCGACGCGCGCAGCGAGGACGCAAGGATGACGATCGCGGTCGACAAGACATCGAGCCACGGCTTCGCCGACCTGTCGATCACGGCACACGTCACGAAGACGCAACGCAAGGACGGCAACTATTCGGAGACGGGCAAGCGAACCGCGCGCACGGTCGTCAAATACGACGGCAAATCGTACGGCATCGATATGTTCCGGGACTTCTGGTATTCGCCCGCCGCGCGCAAGCGCTTCAAGTAAGACGGCGGCAGACCGCTGCCCTGCCCGCCTACTCCACCACCTTCGGCCCGATCGCATCGGTCGTCCCCGGCATCCGCAGCGCGTCGTCGCGCACGCGTCGCGCCTCGCGCGCGGTGTAGCGATCCTTCAGCCGCAGGAACGGTTTTTCAACGAGGAAGTAGCTTGCCGTCGCGGCCAGCAGCGCCCACACGATGCCAAGCGGAAACGCGTGCGCGACCGGCAGACCCGGATTCGCGAATGGTTGCTGCCACAGATACAGGCTGAACGAAATCGTGCCGACGAACACGACCGGCGCGGCCCGCAGCCACCGCGCGCACCAGAACTCGCTGCGGAAATTCAGCACGACGATCACGATCGCGATCAGCGCGGCCTCGAACGTCACGCCGTAGGTTGCATTCCAGAAGCCGCCAAGCCGGTGTTCGGCAAGCGGCATCCCGAACAGCACGATGAAGACGATCGCCGTCACGATGCGCGTCTCGCCGCGCCACGAGCGGATCCACGCTTCGAGCCGTTCGCGGTTGAGCGCCGCGTAGCAGCCGATCAGGATCGGATCAACGCCCGTGTGCAGCATCATCCCGAGCTGCCCGCGCAGCGCCGGCGCGACGAAATACGTGAGCGTGCGCACCAGCGGCACGGCCAGGATCAGCGCGGCCAGCCAGCGCGTGCCGCGGCGGCGGGTGCCGTACGCGAACAGCAGCGGCCAGAACCAGTAGAACTGTTCCTCGAGCGCGAGCGACCAAAAGTGGCCGAGATACCACGCGCCGTCCGGATGCAGCGCGTTGTCGCCGGCCAGGCCGAACCACGCCGAGTAGTTCCACAGATGCAACGCCGCATACAGCCACTGGCGGCGATCGACGTCGAGCCAGCTGGCGACGGCGAGGATGCCGACGATCGCGAGATACACGTAGCAGGCCGGCCAGATCCGCAGCGCGCGGCGCACGTAGAACGACGTCAGCGCAATCCCGCCGGTGCGCGCGAACTCCGCGCGCAGCACGTTGGTGATCAGGAAACCGCTCAGGACGAAGAAGATCAGCACGCCGAGCCGGCCATCGGCGATCAGCCGCAGCGGCGCGAACCAGCCGGTGTAGCCGCCCGGCAGCACGTGCTCCGCGTGGCCGACGACGACCATCGTGACCGCGACGGCGCGCAACCCTGTCAGCTGCTTGACGCGATGGTTCATCGGATGGTTTCCGTTGGCACGGTGGAGGGATGGCAGGCCGGCGCCCGATTCCCCGCGCCGACATGCCGCCGCGATTTTGTCTGAAAAATATCGAAATGAAATTGCTTCAAAAATTCCGGGGCGCCTGCCGGCCGGAAGACCGCCCCGCGTGCCCGGCGCCGACCGTCGCGCAGCGGCCGGAATGAATGGGCATAATGACCGGCATTGTCCGGCGGCAGCGGCGGCCAGATGCAGACGCAACGAATCTTGCGGCGCCGCAATCCGCGCGATACCGGCGCTGCCGTATTCCGCCCGCATCCCGGCTCGCGCCTCGTCCGCCTCCTCTCGACCCTCACCCGGAGCCTGCCTGTGTACCCACCGATCGAACCCTACGCCCACGGCCACCTCGACACCGGCGACGGCCACCACATCTACTGGGAGCGCTGCGGCAACCCGTCCGGCAAGCCGGCGGTGTTCCTGCACGGCGGCCCGGGCGCGGGCTGCAGCCCCGACCATCGCCGCCTGTTCGATCCCGAGCGTTACGACATCCTGCTGTTCGACCAGCGCGGCTGCGGGCGCTCGACGCCCCATGCCAGCCTCGACAACAACACGACCTGGGACCTGGTGGCCGACATCGAGCGGCTGCGCGAAATGACGGGCGCGGAACAATGGCTCGTGTTTGGCGGTTCGTGGGGCAGCGCGCTCGCCCTCGCCTACGCACAGACGCACCCGCAACGCGTAAGCGAGCTCGTCGTGCGCGGCATCTTCACGATGCGTCGTGCGGAGTTGCTGTGGTACTACCAGGAAGGCGCGTCGTGGCTGTTCCCGGACCTGTGGGAGGAATTCCTCGCGCCGATTCCGGAAGCCGAGCGCGGTGACCTGATGGCCGCGTACCATCGCCGGCTGACGGGCGACGACGAAGCCGCGAAGCTCGAAGCCGCGCGTGCGTGGAGCCTCTGGGAAGGCCGCACGATCACGCTGCTGCCCGATCCGGCGCTGGCCGCGCACTTCGCGGACGGCCGCTACGCGCTCGCGTTCGCGCGGATCGAAAACCACTACTTTGTGAATCGCGGGTTCGTCGACGAAGGCCAGTTGCTGCGCGACGCGCATCGCCTCGCCGGCATTCCGGGCGTGATCGTCCAGGGCCGCTACGACATCGCAACGCCCGCACGCACCGCGTGGGATCTCGCGAAAGCGTGGCCCGACGCGACGTTCGAAATCGTGCCGGACGCCGGGCACGCGTACAACGAACCGGGCATCCTGAAGGCGCTGCTCGCCGCAACGGACCGGTTCGCCGCGTAAGCGTAATCACCACTGCGGACACCACGCAGCGCGCTGCGGCCGGCATAACCGGCCTGCACGCGCCGCGCCGCCCCGCTCACAACGCGGCTTCGACGATCGTCCGACCGCTGATCGCGCGCTCGACGAGCTGTTCGTCCCCGACCTTGCGGATCGCATCGTCGAGCAATCCTTCCGGCTCCTCGGTCGCCACCTTCAGCAGGCCGGACAGCCCGCGCGCGTCGAGCACCACCAGCGTCTCCATCGAATCCGCGCGGCTCACGAGCACGCGGCGGAACGCAGGGCCCGCGCCGAAGCTCGCGCAGAGCGCGATCGTCTCGTTGCCGAGCGGGTAGTCGAAGTTCTTGATCATCTCAGCCGCCGTTGCAAGGGAATGGCTGCGCGCGACGGCGCGGCGCCGTGACGTCGACGCACCCGCGCGTGCCGCCGGCGCCGGACCGGGTCCGATCCGTTCGCCGGCACCATCATGCTAGGCGGGCAGTATTAACGAAGACTTAAACGGCCCGCGAGCGGTGCGTCAGGCCGATCGCCGCGTCTCACGACGCTTCGTCGAGCGGCTCGACCGTCACCCCGACCTTCAGCTCCTGATCCGCGCCGCCGCCACGTATCACGCCGCGCAACGGCGTCACGTCCGCATAGTCGCGGCCGATCGACAGCATCACGTAGTCGTCACCCGGCGCACGGTCGTTGGTGGGGTCGAGTTGCAGCCAGCCGCCATCTTCGGGCCATGCCGGGTCGTACACGTCGACCCATGCATGCGACGCATCCGCGCCGATCAGCCGCGGCTGCCCGGGCGGCGGCTGGGTCAGCAGATACCCGCTCACGTAGCGCGCGGCGAGCCCGAGCGAGCGCAGCGCGCCGATCATCACGTGCGCGAAATCCTGGCAGACGCCCTTGCGCAATCGCAACGCATCGAGCGCGGTCGTCGTGATGTCGGTGCTGTTCGGCGTGTACGCGAAATCGGCATGCACGCGCCGCATCAGGTCCCACGCGGCCTGCACGAGCGGCCGCCCCGGCGTGAAGCTCGCGGCCGCATATTCAGCCAGTTCGGGATCGCACGCCACATGCGGCGACGCGAACACGAACTCGCTCGCCGCGTCGTACGGCTCCCCCGCGCGAAACTGCAAGCGCTCGCGCACGGCTTCCCACGCCATCGCACGTTCGGCGTCGGGGCTCGCGATCGCGGGCGGCGGTGCACCGCGTGCCCCTAGCGACCATACGGGCGCGCTCACGCGCACCGTGCTGCGACTGCGCACGAGTAGCGCATCGTGAGGCTGGTTCAGCGCGAACGATGCGCGCGCGTTGCCGAACGCATCGATCTCGGTGCAGACCGACTCCGGGGCGGGCTCGATGTCGAGCGCGAACGACAGCACCTGCTGGCGCGGCGTCGCGAGCGGCTGCAGCCGCGCCTGGTGCTGCGCGGATTCGACGCGCGCCGCGTAGCGGTATTCGGTGTCGTGCGTCACCCTAAGCACGCGACCGGGCGCGACGGTGGTCGGCGTGGCGGGGGGTGCAGGCGTCGCCGCCGGCGCGTCCTTCGCACTGCCGGAACCCGGTGCGGGCGACATCTTCGCCGCGTGTTTCGTCGTCACCATAGCGTCCTGCCCGCCTCGCGCACATGACTGAAATAGCGCTCGCCGATCCGGTTCGACAATTCCCACACCGCCTTCGCGGTCGCGTCGAGCGCATCGAGCAGCTTGTCGTGCCGGCCGTCGTCGCCGGTTTCGCACAATTCGTGCAACGACCACGCGGGCACGTCCGGAATCGTCTCGGCCAGTTCGGACAGCGCATAGCCTTCGCTGTGCTCGACCTTCGTCAGCCGGCCGCGCAGCGCCTGCACGACCCAGCCGAGCGAGCGCGGGTTGTCGGTGTCGAGCACCACGAGCGACAGCAGCGGCGCGACGTCGAAGCCGCGCTGGAACCGCGAGCGGAACGTGATCGTGCTGTCGAACAGCTCGAGCACGAGCTCGAAGCCGTCCTGCCGGTGCACGGCGCCCTCGTCGAACGCGAACTTCAGCACGCTGCACAGGAAGTCCAGCCGCTCGATCTGCCGGCCAATCGACAGCAGCCGCCAGCCGTCGTCGCGCGTCATGTTGTCGGTCTGCGCGCCGGTGATCGCACCGAGCAGCAGCCCCAGCCGCTCCAGCAGTTGCAGCGCCTCGTTGCCGATCTGTTCTTCGGCTTCCGGATGGTCGGCGCTGTCGGCGAACAATTGCGTCGCGTCGTCGATCAACCGCCACTGATCGCTCGACAGCCGCTCGCGGATCGCGGCGGCGGCGCCGCGCATCCCGAACAGGCAGGACGCGATGCCGGACGTGCGGTCCGCGCCGCGCGTGAGCGACGTCGCGAGCGCGTGCTGGAACGCACGCGGCGCATCGACGGCGTTCGGCGCGTCGGACGCGATCAGCCCCGTGTCGCGGCACAGCGTGTCGATCAGCTCCAGATGCGCGGGACTGTCGACATCGTCCTCGCCGCGCAGCCGCTCCAGCGCGGCGCGCGCGAGACGCATCAGGCTGGTCGCGCGCTCGGTGTAGCGGCCGAGCCAGAACAGGTTCTCGGCCGCGCGGCTCGCGATCGCGCGCGGGTGCTCGACGAGATCGTCGGGGCCGAGACGGGTCTGCAGCAGCGTCGTCGAATCGACGATGCCTTCGGTCATCACCCACGTATCGACGGTGCTGCCGCCGCGCGGCATCGGCGCGTTGAACAGCGTATCGCGCGTGCCGACCCGCGACAGGCCGCCCGGCAGGAGCCGCCAGCGCTGCGCGCCGTCGGCGAGCGCGAACACGCGCAGCAGCAGCG
>NZ_VWWG01000097.1:0-26429 GCF_011753085.1 Burkholderia sp. Tr-862 | reverse complement strand
TTCAGACGTGTGGTCTTCCGATCTGCTGGCCGAGCTTGCGGAAGCCGGCGGCGAGCCGCTCGCCACCGCGCAGGCCTACGGCCGGGCCGACGCGGCAACGTCATCGGCCGACTCGGCCGCGCCCGAAGCCGAGCGCCTCGATCGCGTGCTCGATGCGATCGACCGGCACTTCCACGAGCCGCTGCGCATCGACGCGCTCGCCGCCGTCGCACACATGTCCGAGCGCACGCTGCAGCGGCTGTTCGTGCGACACCTCGGGGAAAGCGTCGGCCGCTACGTGCAGCGGCTGCGGCTCGCGCATGCGTGTCGCCACCTCGTCGGCACCGACTGGCCGATTGCGACGGTGGCCGCACGCTGCGGCATTCCGAATGCCGCGAACTTCAACCGCCAGTTCCTCGCCGCACGTGGGATGACGCCCGGCGCTTACCGGCAGTTCTTCGCGCGGCACGGCCACGCGCCCGACGCCGCCGCGCCGCCGCTCGACACGCGGCCGCCGTCGCTGGACCACCGCAGCGGATCGGGCGAACCTGCGCCGCACAAATGAAAACACCCCGGCGGGATGACCCACCGGGGTGTCGGGGCGTTGCGATTGCCGGACGCGAGCGGCCTGACGGCCGTTCGCGCCGCGCACGACTTAACGTGCGTTGATCGGCTTCGCTTCGCGCGGCGCGTCGCCGATGAACAGCTGACGCGGGCGGCCGATCTTCTGCTCCGGATCCGCAATCATTTCGTTCCACTGTGCGATCCAGCCGACCGTACGTGCCATCGCGAAGATACACGTGAACATCGACGTCGGGATGCCCAGCGCGCGCTGAACGATGCCCGAGTAGAAGTCGACGTTCGGGTACAGCTTGCGCGACACGAAGTATTCGTCTTCCAGCGCGATCTTCTCGAGCTGCATCGCGAGCTTGAACAGCGGGTCGTCGTGCAGGCCCAGTTCGTTCAGCACTTCGTAGCACGTTTCGCGCATCAGCTTCGCACGCGGGTCGTAGTTCTTGTACACGCGGTGGCCGAAGCCCATCAGCTTCACGCCCGAATTCTTGTCCTTCACCTGCTTGATGAATTCGGGGATGTTGTCCGGCGAACCGATCTGCTCGAGCATGTTCAACGCGGCTTCGTTCGCACCACCGTGCGCCGGGCCCCACAGACACGCGATACCGGCAGCGATACACGCGAACGGGTTCGCGCCCGACGAGCCGGCCAGGCGGACCGTCGACGTCGATGCGTTCTGCTCGTGATCAGCGTGCAGGATCAGGATACGGTCGAGTGCGCGGACGAGCACGTCGTTGACCTTGTACTCTTCGCACGGGTTCGAGAACATCATGTGCATGAAGTTCGCGCTGTACGACAGTTCATTCTTCGGATAAACGAACGGCTGGCCGATGCTGAACTTGTACGCCATCGCGACGAGCGTCGGCAGCTTCGCGATCATGCGGATCGCCGATACTTCACGGTGACGCGGATCGTTGATGTCGAGCGAGTCGTGATAGAACGCCGACAGCGCGCCGACGGCCGCCACCAGCACCGCCATCGGGTGCGCGTCGCGACGGAAGCCACGGAAGAAGAAGTGCATCTGCTCGTGCACCATCGTGTGCTTCGTGACGGTGTCGACGAATTCCTTCTTCTGCGCGGCGTTCGGCAGCTCGCCCTTCAGCAGCAGGTAGCAGGTCTCAAGGAAGTCGGCGTTCTGCGCGAGGTTGTCGATCGGGTAGCCGCGGTACAGCAGTTCGCCCTTGTCGCCGTCGATGTACGTGATCGCCGAATTACAAGCTGCCGTCGACATGAAGCCCGGGTCGTAAGTGAACTTGCCGGTCTGGCCGTACAGCTTGCGGATGTCGATTACGTCCGGGCCCATCGTGCCCTTGTAGATCGGCATTTCGACGCTCGGCGAGTTGTCGCTGAACGATAGCGTGGCTTTAACATCAGACGGAGTCATGGCACATCCTCAATCGAAATAAAGAAACGGGATTCGATAACGGGCGTAACGCGTTACACGTTGCGCAGCATCTCCAACAGCCTGTGAATTTCCGGGCTGTCTAGGTCGCCCTCTGGTTCCTTGCGCGCGAGGAGCAAGTCCATCAGGTCGTTGTCGCTCAGATCGAGCAGGCGCGACAACGCGCCTACGTCTGCATCGGTGAGGTCATGCTCGTATCTGCTGAAGAAACGCTCGAAGATGATGTCGTTTTCCAGCAGACCCCGCCGCGCGCGCCAGCGGAGGCGCGCGCGGCGGTGCGGGTCGGATTGATGCGAATCGTCGCTCATCAAACTTTATACCGCGCGGCGGACCATCAGTTCCTTGATCTTGCCGATCGCCTTCGTCGGGTTCAGGCCCTTCGGGCAAACGTCGACGCAGTTCATGATCGTGTGGCAACGGAACAGACGGTACGGGTCTTCCAGGTTGTCGAGACGCTCGCCGGTGGCGGTGTCGCGACTATCCGCGATGAAGCGGTAAGCCTGCAGCAGGCCGGCCGGGCCGACGAACTTGTCCGGGTTCCACCAGAAGCTCGGGCACGACGTCGAGCAGCTCGCGCACAGAATGCACTCGTACACGCCGTCGAGCTCGTCGCGTTCTTCCGGCGACTGGAGGCGTTCCTTCTCCGGCGGCGGCGCGTCGTTGATCAGGTACGGCTTGATCGAGTGATACTGGTTGAAGAAGTGCGTCATGTCGACGATCAGGTCGCGCACGACGGGCAGGCCCGGCAGCGGGCGCAGCACGATCTTCTGCGGCAGGTCGTTCAGGTTCGTCAGACACGCGAGACCGTTCTTGCCGTTGATGTTCATCGCGTCCGAACCGCACACGCCTTCACGGCACGAGCGGCGGAACGACAGCGTCTCGTCCAGTGCCTTCAGCTTGACCAGTGCGTCGAGCAGCATGCGTTCATGCTGGATATCGAGCTCGTACGTCTGCATGCGCGGCGCCGCGTCCTTGTCCGGATCGTAGCGGTAGACTTCAAAAATGCGTTTTGCCATTTCGGATTCCTTTGACTCGGCTTAGAACGTGCGCGGCTTCGGCGGCACGGATTCGACCGTCAGCGGCTTCATTTGAACCGGCTTGTAGTCGAGGCGATCGCCTTCGCTGTACCACAGCGTGTGGCGCAGCCAGTTGTCGTCGTCGCGGTGTTCGTAGTCGCTGTGGGCGTGTGCGCCACGGCTTTCCTTGCGCGCTTCCGCCGACACCATCGTCGCGCGGGCCACTTCGATCAGGTTCTCCAGCTCGAGCGCTTCGACGCGCGCGGTGTTGAACACTTTCGACTTGTCCTTCAGGTGGATGCTTTCCACGCGTGCCGCGAGGCCGGCCATCTGCTCGACGCCTTCCTTCAGCAGCGCCGACGTGCGGAACACGCCTGCGTGCTTCTGCATCGTCGCGCGGATGTCGTTCGCGACGTCCTGCGTGTATTCGCCCGACGACGACTTGTCGAGCTTGTTCAGACGTGCCAGCGAGAATTCGCCTGCATCGGCCGGCAGCGGCTTGTGTTCCTTCTGGTTCTTCACGTGCTCGACGATGTGGTTGCCGGCCGCACGGCCGAACACCACGAGGTCCAGCAGCGAGTTCGTGCCGAGGCGGTTCGCGCCGTGCACGGACACGCACGAGCATTCGCCCACTGCGTAGAAGCCGTTGACCGGATCCTTGTGACCGCGCGACGTGCCGACGACCTGACCGTGGATGTTGGTCGGGATGCCGCCCATCTGGTAGTGGATCGTCGGGACGACCGGGATCGGTTCCTTGATCGCGTCGACGTTCGCAAACTTCAGCGCGATTTCGCGGATCGACGGCAGACGCTTCATGATCGTCTCGGCGCCGATGTGCGACAGGTCGAGCAGCACGTGGTCCTTGTTCGGACCGACGCCGCGACCTTCCTTGATTTCCTGGTCCATCGAACGCGACACGAAGTCACGCGGCGCCAGATCCTTCAGCGTCGGCGCGTAGCGTTCCATGAAGCGCTCGCCGTTCGCGTTGCGCAGGATACCGCCTTCGCCGCGCACGCCTTCGGTGATCAGCACGCCCGCGCCGGCCACGCCGGTCGGGTGGAACTGCCAGAACTCCATGTCCTGCAGCGCGATGCCCGAACGTGCAGCCATGCCGAGGCCGTCGCCGGTGTTGATGAACGCATTGGTCGATGCCGCGAAGATCCGGCCTGCGCCGCCCGTCGCGAACAGCGTCGTCTTGCCTTCCATGATGTAGACGTCGCCCGTCTCCATCTCGAGGGCCGTCACGCCGAGCACGTCGCCGTCCGCATCGCGGATCAGGTCGAGCGCCATCCATTCGACGAAGAACTGCGTCTTCGCTTCGACGTTCTGCTGGTATAGCGTGTGCAGCAGCGCGTGACCGGTACGGTCGGCGGCCGCGCAAGCGCGCTGGACCGGCTTCTCGCCGTAGTTCGCGGTGTGGCCGCCGAACGGACGCTGGTAGATCGTGCCGTCCGCGTTACGGTCGAACGGCATGCCGAAGTGTTCCAGTTCGTACACGACGTTCGGTGCTTCGCGGCACATGAACTCGATCGCGTCCTGGTCGCCGAGCCAGTCGGAACCCTTGATCGTGTCGTAGAAGTGGAAGTGCCAGTTGTCTTCGCTCATGTTGCCGAGCGACGCGCCGATGCCGCCCTGTGCGGCCACCGTGTGCGAACGGGTCGGGAACACCTTCGACAGCACGCCGACCGACAGGCCCGCGCGCGACAGTTGCAGCGCTGCGCGCAAGCCCGAGCCGCCCGCGCCGACGATCACCACGTCGAACTTGCGGCGCGGCAGGGAAGTTTTGATTGCAGCCATTCTTTACACTCTCCAGAGAATCTGCGCGGCGTAGCCCGCACATGCGAGCAGCCAGACGATGGTCAGCGATTGCAGCAGCAGGCGCACACCGACGGGCTTCACGTAGTCCATCCAGATGTCGCGCACGCCGACCCATGCGTGGTAGAAGAGGGAAAGCAGCGTCACGAAGGTCGCGAGCTTCATCCATTGCGCGGAGAAGATCGACGCCCAGCCTTCGTACGAGAAGTCATGCGCGCCGAAGAACAGGACGAGCAGAATGACCGTGTAGACCGCCATGATCGCGGCGGTGACGCGCTGCGCGAGCCAGTCGCGCAGGCCGTAGTGAGCGCCGACGACGAGGCGCTTCGAGCCGATTCGGTTATTGGCTGCCATTTTCTTAGAATGCTCCGAACAGTTTGAGTGCCATGGCGATCGTCAGCGCGATCGAGACGACAAAGACGACGACTGCCGTCCGCTTGCCGCCTTCCTTCGAGACGGCGTCGTGGTTGACGTCCATCAGCAGGTGGCGAATGCCGGCGCAGAAATGGTGGAAGAAGGCCCACGACAACGCGAGGACGATCAGCTTGACGACGATGTTGGAGAGGAAAGCCTTGAAGACTTCGAAGCTGAGCTCGGAGGTGAGGCTCTGATCGAAGAGGAACAGCACGAACGGCAGGAACAGGAACAGCAGCGCGCCGCTGACTCGGTGGAGAATCGACAATATCGCAGCCAGAGGCATGCGGTATTTCAACGTGATGTCGCCGATTCCGATGTTCCGGTATTCCGGCCTCGGCTTTCTTACTGCGTCAGTCATGCTAGACCCCTACTATGTTGTCACACTAATCCGCGATTTTAGCGCCTTTTTATATCGCGCTGCAGCGAAAGTCTGCTCTGGATAGTTGCGCGAACACGAACAAAGGCGGCCCAAAACGTGCTTCGCGAGCGTGGGGAACGCGAATGCACCCGGCCTGAGCCGAACATCGTCAACTCAAGTCATTCTGATAGTAGTACCCGGTTGTGACATACCAGCCGCGCCGCACTTCCACCGGCCGGTCACCGTATGTGTAGGACACGCGCTCGACCGACAGCAACGGAAAACCCGCCGGCACGTGCAGCAGGTCGGCCACCGCCGGCTCCGCCGCGACCGCGCGGATCTTCTCCGTCGCGCGGATCATCCGCGTGCCGAACTCCGTCTCGAACATCGCGTAGAGCGGCCCCTTGTACTCGCTCAACCGCTCGAACGTGAGCCCGCGGAACATCGTGCCCGGCAGCCAGATCTCGTCGAGCACCGTCACTTCGCTATCGAACTCCAGCAGGCGGCGCACTTGCACGACCGGGTCGGCCGGCTTCAGGTCGAGCTGCCGCGCGATCTCGGCCGGCGCGCGCAGGCGCCGGCACTCGAGCAGCCGGCTCACGTGCGGATGTTCGGCACCGTCGTCGGCCAGCAGCCGCAGGAAGCGGAACTGCGCGCGATCCTCATTGTGCGTCGCAACAAACGTACCCTTGCCCTGCCGCCGGACCACGAGGTTTTCGGCGGCCAGTTCGTCGATCGCCTTGCGAACGGTGCCCTGGCTGACCTTGTAGCGGGCCGCGAGCTCCACTTCGCTCGGGATGATCTCGCCCGGCTTCCATTCACCGGATTCGAGACTCTGCGTGATCAATGACTTGATCTGCTGGTATAACGGACTGAAGGTCGGGGACGGCGAAGCGGCAGGCGCCGGCGCGGAATCGCCCGCGCCCGGCTGCCCTGGGCCGCCTGCGCCGGTTGGATTCGCGTTGTTCGCCTGGTTCGATGTCATGGCGCGCATTTCATCACAAACCGCGCTTTTTCGTCCACTCAAATTCCGCAAAACATCTGTCTTATATAAGACATATGATACCGTTTGACTTTGAGCCAGCCGGCTCCTACACTCCGGGGCGAGCAAGGGTTCGCGGGTGCAAAATGCGTCCCCGGCTACGTGCCACGGCCGTCTCCAGGTTCACCGCGTCTGCCATTCGCGAGTCCTCCGCCCTGCTTCAATGCAACGCTACGCGTAACGCGCATAGAATGGCGTTTTGTCTAGCGTCCACCGCTTCACCCGTCCTGGAGATTTTCAATGGCTAAGCCCGCAAAGCGCGTTGCCGTCACCGGCGCCGCAGGTCAAATCGCATACTCCCTGCTGTTCCGCATCGCGAACGGCGACCTGCTCGGCAAGGACCAGCCGGTCATCCTGCAACTGCTCGACCTCCCGCAAGCCCAAGCCGCCGTCAAAGGCGTCGTGATGGAGCTCGACGATTGCGCGTTCCCGCTGCTCGCGGGCGTCGTGATCACCGACGATCCGAAGGTTGCATTCAAGGATGCAGACGTCGCGCTGCTGGTCGGCGCACGTCCGCGCTCGAAGGGCATGGAGCGCAAGGACCTGCTGTCGGCGAACGCCGAGATCTTCACGGTCCAGGGCGCCGCGCTGAACGAAGTCGCGAGCCGCGACGTGAAGGTGCTGGTCGTCGGCAACCCGGCGAACACCAACGCGTACATCGCCATGAAGTCGGCACCGGACCTGCCGAAGAAGAACTTCACCGCAATGCTGCGCCTCGACCACAACCGCGCGCTGTCGCAGCTCGCCGCGAAGTCGGGCAAGCCGGTCGCATCGATCGAGAAGCTCGCCGTGTGGGGCAACCACTCGCCGACGATGTACCCCGACTTCCGCTTCGCGACCGCCGAAGGCGAGTCGCTGCTGAAGCTGATCAACGACGACGTGTGGAACCGCGACACGTTCATCCCGACCGTCGGCAAGCGCGGCGCGGCGATCATCGAAGCGCGTGGCCTGTCGTCGGCAGCGTCGGCAGCCAACGCTGCGATCGACCACGTGCGTGACTGGGTCCTCGGCACGAACGGCAAGTGGGTCACGATGGGCATCCCGTCGGACGGCTCGTACGGCATCCCCGAAGACATCATCTACGGCGTGCCGGTCGTGTGCGAAAACGGCGAGTACAAGCGCGTCGAAGGCCTGGAAATCGACGCGTTCTCGCGCGAGAAGATGGACGGCACGCTGGCCGAGCTGCTCGAAGAGCGCGACGGCGTCGCCCACCTGCTGAAGAACTAAGCAGGCTGCATGATGGCCGGGCCGCCTCCGGGCGGGCCGGTCACGGCACGGGCGGCGGGCCTGCAGCCAGCCCCGCCGCCCGATCCGATCCGGGCACGTTTTGCCGCTCCAGGCGCCCCGCGCGCCAGCCCAGAACGCGCCCGAATCCGATTTTCTCCACGTTGCCCGCTTCCTGGACGTAGAAGAGATGTCCGCGCTCACTCCTGCACAAGTGCTGTACGACGGGGCATCCCCGCCCGCGATCCTGCCCTGCTGCGATCACTACGCGGGCAGCGAGAAGCTGATGCGCAAGTCGCTCGCGCTCCAGGCCGAACTCGGCCCCGTGTTCGACATCACGCTCGACTGCGAGGACGGCGCGGCCGTCGGCCAGGAAGCCGCGCACGCGCAGCTCGTCGCCGAGATCCTCGGCAGCGCCGAGAACCGCTTCGGGCGGGTCGGCGTCCGCATCCACGACTTTTCCCATCCCCATTGGCGCGACGACGTGCGCATCGTGCTGCGCGCCGCGCGCGCACCGGCCTACGTCACGCTGCCGAAGATCGCGAGCGCCGCCGACGCGGCCGAGATGGTCGCGTTCATCGAAGGCACGCGCCGCGAGCTCGGCCTCGCGCAGCCGATTCCCGTCGACGTGCTGGTCGAGACGCACGGCGCGCTCGCGCAGGCAGCCGCCCTCGCCGCGCTGCCGCTGGTCGGCACGCTGAGCTTCGGGCTGATGGACTTCGTGTCCGCCCATCACGGCGCGATTCCCGATGCGGCGATGCGCTCGCCCGGCCAGTTCGACCACCCGCTCGTGCGCCGCGCGAAGCTGGAGATCGCCGCGGCCTGCCACGCGCACGGCAAGACACCGTCACACAATGTGACAACCGAGGTGCGCGACATGGCCGTCGTCGCCGGCGACGCGCGCCGCGCGCGCGACGAGTTCGCGTTCACGCGGATGTGGAGCATTCACCCCGCGCAGATCCGCCCGATCGTCGACGCATTCGCGCCGCGCACCGATGAAGTCGCACTGGCCGCGGAGATCCTGCTGGCCGCGCAGGCCGCCGACTGGGGCCCGACGCGCCACGGCGATACGCTGCACGACCGCGCGAGCTACCGCTATTACTGGTCGGTGCTGCGCCGCGCGCGGGCGACCGGCCAGCCGGTGCCGGCCGAGGCCGCGCCGCTGTTCGGCCCGGCCGCCGGAGACACGCGGTGAGCGCGCGCCGACACACGGATTTCATCGAATTGCCGGGGCGCGAACCCGATACAGGTTTGCGAAACGACAAAAAACGTAACGGAGCCCGAAAACCTGAAATATACGCGGCCAAATAGGTGAAAATAGCGGCCGCTGCGCGCTTCCGGGGCGCGTGCAGTTTCAAACCGGCCGGCGGTTTCGATTGCCGGCCTTTGTCAACTGATAATCGAAAGGTTCTGACTCCATGAAGAAACTCCTGATCGCTACCGCCATCGGCGCGTTGTCCGCCACGATGCTGGTGTCGGCTCCGAGCGCGTTCGCCCAGGATACGGCGACGACCGCGAAGAAGACGGCCAAGCGCCCGGCGCCGGCCAAGCGCATCATCCCGCGCAGCAAGAAGGCGCAGGCGCGCGCGGCTGCCAAGGTCGATTCGGTACCGGAAGGCGCGGTCAAGTGGTCCTGTAAGGAAGGTCTGTCGTTCGACCTCGCCGGCGACATGAAGCGCGACCAGGTCGTCACGGTTCACTGGGCGAAGAAGAACTACAAGCTGCCGCGTCAGACCACGACGACGGGCGCCGACACCTTCTACGATCCGGCAGCCGGCCTCAAGCTGGTCGTGATCCCGACCAAGGCGATGCTGTTCTCCGACGCAAACGGCGGCGAGCGCCTCGCGGACGAATGCGTGACGCCGGAAATGGCGCAAGGCACCGCGGCACCGACGCAGTCGAACGAGCTGAAGCCGGCAACGAACTAAGCGCGTTCCCCCGGCCCCTCGATGTCCGCCCCGGTCTCCAACGTCCGCCCTGCTCCGGATACGGTACTCGTCGATATCGTCGACTACGTGCTGAACACCGGCATCGACAGCGCGCTCGCGCTGGAGACGGCGCGTCATTGCCTGATCGACACGCTCGGATGCGGACTCGAGGCGCTGTCCTATCCCGCCTGCACCAAGCTGCTCGGCCCCGTCGTGCCCGGCACGATCGTGCCGAACGGCGCGAAGGTGCCCGGCACGTCCTTCCAGCTCGATCCCGTCCAGGCCGCGTTCGACATCGGCGCGATGATCCGCTGGCTGGACTTCAACGACACCTGGCTCGCCGCCGAATGGGGTCATCCGTCCGACAATCTCGGCGGGATCCTGGCGACGGCCGACTGGCTGTCCCGCACGGCCGTCGCGGCCGGCAGGCAGCCGCTTGCCATGCGCGACGTGCTCGTCGCGATGATCCAGGCCCACGAGATCCAGGGCTGCCTCGCCCTCGAAAATTCGTTCAATGCGGTCGGGCTCGACCACGTGCTGCTCGTGAAGGTCGCGTCGACGGCCGTCGTCGGCCGCCTGCTCGGGCTTACACGCGACGAGCTGATCAACGCGGTATCCAACGCATTCGTCGATGGCCAAGCGCTGCGCACCTACCGCCACGCGCCGAACACCGGTTCGCGCAAGTCATGGGCGGCAGGCGACGCGACGTCCCGCGCGGTGCGCCTCGCGCTGATCGCGAAAACGGGTGAAATGGGCTACCCGTCGGCGCTCACCGCAAAGACCTGGGGCTTCTACGACGTGCTGTTCGACGGGCAGCCGTTCCGCTTCCAGCGCCCGTACGGCACGTACGTGATGGAGAACGTGCTGTTCAAGATCGCGTTCCCGGCGGAATTCCACGCGCAGACGGCCGCCGAGGCCGCGCTGCAGTTGCACGCCCAGCTCGCCGCGACGGGCCGCACGACCGACGACATCAGCCGGATCACGATCCGCACGCACGCGGCCGCGCTGCGCATCATCGACAAGCAGGGCCCGCTCGCCAATCCGGCCGATCGCGATCACTGCATTCAGTACATGGTCGCCGTGCCGCTGCTGTTCGGCCGGCTGACCGCTGCCGATTACGAAGACGCGGTCGCCGCCGATCCGCGCATCGACGCGCTGCGCGCGAAAACCGTGTGCGTCGAGGATCCGCAATTCACGAAGGATTACCATGACCCGGCCAAGCGATCGATCGCGAATGCGCTGACGATCGAATTCGCGGACGGGTCGAAGCTTGCCGAAGTGGCGATCGAATACCCGCTCGGCCATCGGCGGCGCCGCACGGACGGCATCCCGCTGCTGGTCGAGAAGTTCAGGACCAACCTCGCCCGCCGCTTCCCGGCCAAGCAGCAACAAGCGATTCTCGACGTGTCGCTGGACCAGGCAAAGCTCGAAGCAATGCCGGTCGATGAATACGTCGACTTGTATGTGATATAGCCGTCATCTACAGGACACGTTGTTTCCTAGCCTTAAACCCAGGAAAATCACCATGGCCCACAATCTCCACAAGACCCTCAAGGAATTCGACAGCGGTTCCGGCAAAGGCAAGTTCTACTCGCTACCGCAGCTCGGCAAGGAACTGAAGACGAAGATCGAGCGCCTGCCGGTGTCGATCCGTATCGTGCTCGAGTCCGTGCTGCGCAACTACGACGGCAAGAAGATCACCGAAGAGCACATCGAGCAGCTGGCGAACTGGAAGCCGACCGCGAAGCGCGTCGACGAGATTCCGTTCGTGGTGTCGCGCGTCGTGCTGCAGGACTTCACGGGCGTGCCGCTGCTCGCCGACATCGCGGCCATGCGCGGCGTCGCCGAGCGTTCGGGCAAGAACCCGAAGAAGATCGAGCCGCTGGTCCCGGTCGATCTCGTCGTCGATCACTCGGTCCAGATCGACTACTTCCGCCAGAAGGACGCGCTCGACCTGAACATGAAGCTGGAATTCCAGCGCAACAACGAACGCTACCAGTTCATGAAGTGGGGCATGCAGGCGTTCGACACGTTCAAGGTCGTGCCGCCGGGCGTCGGCATCGTCCACCAGGTGAACCTCGAGTATCTCGCGCGCGGCGTCCACAAGAAGGCGGACGGCGGCGACACCGTGTACTACCCGGACACCCTCGTCGGCACGGACAGCCACACGACGATGATCAACGGCATCGGCGTGGTCGGCTGGGGCGTGGGCGGCATCGAGGCCGAAGCCGGCATGCTCGGCCAGCCGGTGTACTTCCTGACGCCGGACGTCGTCGGCGTCGAGCTGAAGGGCAAGCTGCGCGAAGGCGTGACGGCCACCGACCTCGTGCTGACGATCACCGAAATGCTGCGCAAGGAAAAGGTCGTCGGCAAGTTCGTCGAGTTCTTCGGCGAAGGCACGAAGTCGCTGTCGCTGCCGGACCGCGCCACGATCGGCAACATGGCGCCGGAATACGGCGCGACCATGGGCTTCTTCCCGGTCGACGAAAAGACGATCGACTACTTCGAAGGCACGGGCCGCACGAAGGCGGAAATCGCCGCGTTCGAAAACTACTTCAAGGCGCAGAAGCTGTTCGGCATCCCGAAGGCAGGCGACATCGACTACACGAAGGTCGTGACGCTGGATCTCGCAACGGTCGCACCGTCGCTGGCCGGCCCGAAGCGCCCGCAGGACCGCATCGAGATCGGCAACGTCAAGTCGACGTTCACCGACCTGTTCTCGAAGCCGGTCGCCGAGAACGGCTTCGCGAAGAAGGCGGAAGACCTGGGCACGCAATACACGACGAGCAACGGCGTCGACGTGAAGAACGGCGACGTGCTGATCGCCGCGATCACGTCATGCACGAACACGTCGAACCCGAGCGTGCTGCTGGCCGCCGGCTTGCTCGCGAAGAAGGCGGTCGAGGCCGGCCTCACGGTCGATCCGAAGATCAAGACCTCGCTCGCGCCGGGATCGCGCATCGTCACCGAGTACCTGACCAAGACGGGCCTCCTGCCCTACCTGTCGAAGCTCGGCTTCGAAGTCGCGGCCTACGGCTGCACGACCTGTATCGGCAACGCGGGCGACCTGACGCCGGAGCTGAACGAAGCGATCACGAAGAACGACATCGTCGCGGCAGCCGTGCTGTCGGGCAACCGTAACTTCGAAGCGCGTATCCACCCCAACATCCGCGCGAACTTCCTCGCGTCGCCGCCGCTCGTCGTCGCATACGCGATCGCCGGCAACATCACGCGCGACCTGATGACCGAGCCGGTCGGCAAGGGCAAGGACGGTTACGACATCTACCTCGGCGACATCTGGCCGACGAGCGAGGAAGTCCACGCGCTGCTCAAGTTCGCGCTCGACCCGAAGAAGTTCGAGGACAACTACTCGAAGCTGACCAAGAAGGGCGACCTCTGGAGCAAGATCGAGGGCGAAACGGGCCAGGTCTACGACTGGCCGAAGTCGACCTACATCGCGGAGCCGCCGTTCTTCGGCAACGACTTCTCGATGGAACCGGCCGCTTCGATCCCGACGGTCAAGGGCGCACGCGCACTGGGCATCTTCGGTGACTCGGTCACGACCGACCACATCAGCCCGGCAGGCTCGATCAAGGAAGACTCGCCGGCAGGCAAGTGGCTGAAGGAGAACGGCGTGCAGAAGGCCGACTTCAACAGCTACGGCTCGCGCCGCGGCAACCACGACGTGATGATGCGCGGCACGTTCGCGAACGTCCGGATCAAGAACCTGATGATCCCGGTGAAGGCAGACGGCTCGCGCGTCGAAGGCGGCCTGACGATCCACCAGCCGAGCGGCGACCAGCTGTCGATCTACGACGCCGCGATGCGCTACGTCGGCGCCGACACGCCGACCGTCGTGTTCGCGGGCGAGGAGTACGGCACGGGCTCGTCGCGCGACTGGGCCGCGAAGGGCACGCAACTGCTCGGCGTGAAGGCCGTGATCGCACGCAGCTTCGAGCGGATCCACCGCTCGAACCTGGTCGGCATGGGCGTGCTGCCGCTGCAGTTCAAGGGTGCGGACAGCATCCAGTCGCTCGGCATCACCGGCGAAGAGACCTACGACATCGAAGGCCTCGGCGACGACTTCAAGCCGCAGCAGGACGTCACGCTCGTGATCCACCGCAAGAACGGCGAAACGCAGCGCGTGCCGGTGCTGCTGCGCATCGATACGCCGATCGAAGTCGACTACTACAAGCACGGCGGTATCCTGCCGTTCGTGCTGCGCTCGCTGCTGGCAGCGTAAGCATCCTGCTTTTGCAGGTGCCGCAGCCGCCTCGCGGCGGTTGCGGCCGATTTGAATGCCCGACCTCGTGTCGGGCTTTTTTTTGCCTGCCGGCCGGCGGCGAATGCGGCGGCCGGGCTGTGCGCCCGGTGTGCCGGTGCGTCATGCGGCCTTGTCAGCTCGCGCCTTCGCACCGGCGCCGGTGCGCGCGTTCTTCTTCAGGTGCGCGCGGTTGTAGTCGATCGCCGCGCGAACGAGGCGCTTCAGCCCCCGCTTGTCGAGCTTGTCGCCTTCGAGCCAATCGATCGAGCGGCGCGCATTGCCGTCGAGACCCGCATTGAACAGCCCGTCGGGATCGGGCAGGTGCGCGCCGTGCATGAAGGTCAGCTTCACCTTGCCCTTGTGCGCGTTCGCGACCGCGATCATCCCGTCGCACGCCCACACGGGGCTGCCCATCCATTTCCATTCCTCGACGATGCCGTCGTCGACGGCGAGGATCGTCTCGCGCAACTCGGCGAACGTCTTGCCGCGCCAGTCGGCGATCCCCGCGATCAGCGCGTCGATACGGGCCGACGGCGGCAGGCCCGGGTCGGATGCGCTCATGCCCGGCCCTCCTCGTCTTCATCGGGACGCGCGAGCACCTGTTCGAGCGACTCGAAGAATCGCACCCACCCGTGCTGCGCACCGCGGTATGCCTGTTCCTGATCCGGGCGGAAGCCGGCCTGCTCCATGCGCAACAGCGTGCCGCTCGGCGTCGGCGTGAGCGTCCATGTGACGACGCTTTCCAGGCCATACGCGGCCCACGTGTAGGACAGCACGCGCTGCGGTTCGATCGTCAGCAACGTGCAGTCGACCGAACCCCAGTCCGCGTGAAAGCTGAACGCGCGACCCGCGACGGGCTCGAAATCGCTCTTCATCAGCCACGCCTCGATCAGGTGCGGTTGCGTGAGCGCGCGCCAGATCTTCTCCGGCGAATGCGACAGTTCCCTTTCGACGACGACGGTGCGTGTTTCGGTAGTGGCCTGGTTCATTGGTCCATCCTGTTGAGCAGATCTTCGAGAGCGTCGAACCGGTTCTGCCAGAAGCCGGCCATCTGGCTGGTCCAGTCGATCAACGGAGTCAGCGCGTGCGGCTGCGCGCTGTAGTGCGTCTGCCGGCCCGCATGACGATCGCTGACGAGCCCGGCCTGCTTCAGTACACCCAGATGCTTCGATACCGCCGGCTGCGACACGCCTGCATGGGCCGTCAGCGCGGCCACCGTCAGCTCGCCCTCCTCGCACAGCCGCTCGAAGAGCGCGCGGCGCGTCGGATCGGCCAGCGTCCTGAACAGCATGTCGTGAGTGTTTTGCATGTTTCAATCAATAACTCGGTGGTTATGGATTGAAGGATAGCCGCGCAATGGTGCGCGTCAAGGAGGGATTTCGCGGGGGCGTCGTGCGATCCTTCCGCATTTGCGTTCGCCGCGGCGAGCCGAACGGCGGCGTACCGGCGCGCGACGGACCTCGAGCGCGCGTCGCCGGATGAATTCGAGCCCTTCCTCTAATCGACTCACCCGGCCCGCGAACCGAAAGCACGCTGCAAGACTCGGCAACGCACTGTTCCACAGTTCGGGAAAGGCGCGCGATCGACCGGCCCCGTTTTCGTGAATCCGCGCATCGGGACGTCGTCGCGCGGATGCCGCGGCCGCACTTGACCACATAGTGCGACGCACGACGCGCGCAGGCCCGCTCGCGGCCAATGTGCTCGCGCGGCGCTGCGCTCCGCAATCGCGCGCATTCCGGCACGGCAACGAACGACGCGTGCGTTCAAACGTCGTCGACCGTCGCGCGAGCGTGCCGCGAACCGGTTCCCTTCGCCGGGGCCGCGGCCACCGGCACGAGCGGCGTGGCGCAGGCGTGCGAGCCCCCCGATGTCAGAACTGACAGCTATGGAAACTGGCAGCTACCTGAACGGCACCGACGCCCTACGCTCGTCACCGCTCGCGGCCCCACAAGGGCCGGGGGTTCCAGTAACGTCGCCTCTCCTAAAAAGGACTCCCGATGAAAAGGAACACCTGGTTTGCGCTGCCCCTTCCGTCGCCCCGCCACCTTGCGTGCGCGGTACCGCTCGTGTTCGCCGCCACTGCGGCCCATGCGGCGACGGATTGGGTCGATACCCATACGAAGGCCTTTCTGACCGGCCCGCAGTTGATGGCGCGCAGCGCGGCGCCGTCGCTCGAACTCGCGGCCGGCGAGACGACGGACATCGTCGTCAGCCTGAAGCTGCGCAACGCCGCGCAGCTCAAGCAACTCGCGCACGACGTGAACCGGCCCGGCAACGCGCATTACCGCCAGTACCTCACGCACGAACAGTTCCTCGCCGGCTACGCGCCGACCGAAGCACAGGTCAAGTCGGTCGTCGACTATCTGCGCAAGAGCGGCTTCGTGAACATCGAAGTCGCGCCGAACCGGCTGCTGGTGTCGGCGCGCGGCACGGCCGGCACGGTGAAGACCGCGTTCAACACGTCGCTCGTGCATTTCGAATACGCGGGCCGCTCCGGCTTCGCGAACGCGTCGACCGCGCAGGTGCCGCATGCGCTCGGCGACGTCGTCGGCTCGGTGCTCGGGCTGCAGAACGTCGCACGCGCACGGCCGATGCTGCGCATCGGCAACGTCGCGAAGCCGCAGGCGCTCGCGGCCGGCACGGCCACCGGCCACTATCCGAAGGAATTCCCGGGCCTCTACAACGCGACCGGCGTGCCGACCGCGGCCGGCGTGACCGTCGGCATCATCACGATCGGCGGCGTGTCGCAGACGCTGCAGGACCTGA
This sequence comes from Burkholderia sp. Tr-862, assembly GCF_011753085.1. NCBI lineage: Bacteria > Pseudomonadati > Pseudomonadota > Betaproteobacteria > Burkholderiales > Burkholderiaceae > Burkholderia > Burkholderia sp. Tr-862. Next base: position 9,645 of record NZ_VWWG01000097.1, on the reverse strand, counting down.
GGCAGTTCACGTCGAGCAACGGTTACGGCACGGTCACGACCCAGACCGTCAAGACCAACGGCACCGGCACGACCGGCAGCTACAGCGACGACCAGGACGGCCAGGGCGAATGGGATCTCGACAGCCAGTCGATCGTCGGCTCGGCCGGCGGCCAGGTCGGCAAGCTCGTGTTCTACATGGCGGACCTGAACGCCGCCGGCAACACGGGGCTCACGCAGGCATTCAACCGCGCGGTGTCGGACAACACCGCGAAGGTGATCAACGTGTCGCTCGGCTGGTGCGAGACCGATGCGAACGCGGACGGCACGCTCGACGCCGAAGAGCAGATCTTCACGACGGCCGCCGCGCAAGGGCAGACGTTCTCGGTGTCGTCGGGCGACGAAGGCGTGTACGAGTGCAACAACCGCGGCTATCCGGACGGCGCGAACTACACGGTGTCGTGGCCGGCCGCGTCGCCGCACGTGCTCGCGATCGGCGGCACGACGCTGTACACGACGTCCTCGGGTGCATTCTCGAATGAAACGGTGTGGAACGAGGGTCTCGACGGCAACGGCAAGCTATGGGCCACGGGCGGCGGCGTCAGCACGATCCTGCCGGCGCCGTCGTGGCAGTCGGGCAGCAACCGGCAGTTGCCCGATGTGTCGTTCGACGCCGCACAAGGCACGGGCGCGTACATCTACAACTACGGCCAGTTGCAGCAGATCGGCGGCACGAGCCTCTCCGCGCCGATCTTCACCGGCTTCTGGGCGCGTCTGCTCGCGGCAAACGGCACGGGCCTGGGCTTCCCGGCCGGCAACTTCTATGCGGACATTCCGTCGAACCCGTCGCTCGTGCGCTATGACGTCGTATCGGGCAACAACGGCTATCAGGGGTATGGCTACAACGCAGGCACCGGCCGGGATCTGACGACCGGCTTCGGCAGCCTGAACATCGCGAACCTCAACAAGCTGATCCAGACGGGCGGCTTCTGAGCGTGACGCGAAGGCCGGCGCGCGGCGGAGGTTCGGCGCGCGCCGGCCAAAGCATTTCCAGGCTTCGATGCTCTACTCCGTCGCCCGCTCCTTCACCGGCACCGGCGCGCCCGCCCGATGCGACGGCGCGAAGAGCCGCAACCCGCTCGCGACGCTCGCGGCGCCGGCAAAGCCCGCACCGAGCATCAACGCGAGCGTCGGCCCGTGGCGTCCGGCGATGCCGAACGACAGCGCGACGAGCGCCGCGCCGGTCGCCTGCCCGATCAGCCGCGCGGTCGCGATGATCCCGCTCGCGCCGCCGCTGCGCTCGGGCGGCGCGCTCGACATCAGCGCCTTCAGGTTCGGCGACTGGAAGAAGCCGAAGCCCGCGCCGCACAGCATCATCCGCCAGCCGATGTCGAAGACGTTCGGCGCCATCGGCAGCGCGGCGAGCGCCACCATCCCCGCGCTCAGCAGCGCGAGCCCGATCGCGCCGAGCAACCCGGGCGGATAACGGTCGGACAGCCGGCCCGCGATCGGCGCGGCGAGCGCGACGACCGCCGACCACGGCGTCATCAGGAAGCCGGTCTCCACCGCGCTGCGATGCAGGACGGTTTCGAAGTAGAACGGCAGCGATACGAACGCAAGCCCCTGCGCGGCAAACGCGCATACGGCCGTCAGCGCGGACAGTGTGAACACCGGCCGGCGGAACAGGTCGACCGGCAGCATCGGCGCCGGGTGCCCGGCCTGGCGGCGGATCAGCAGCCAGCCGAACGTGAGCGCGACCGCGGCCGCCGCGAACACGACGGACAGCGGCCCGCGCTGCGCGAATTCGCCGAGCGCGAAGATCAGCGACGCGAACGTGATCACGTTGAACAGCGCGGCGAGCGGATCGAACACATGCTTGCCGCGCGCCGACTGCGGCAGCGACGGAATCGCGACGGCAAGCGCGAGTACGCCGAGCGGCACGTTCACCGCGAACAGCCACGGCCATGCGGCCACCGACAGGATCAACGACGCAATCGTCGGCCCCACCGCGAACGACACGCCGACGACGAGCGCGTTGAAGCCGACGCCGCGCCCGAGCCGGTGCGCGGGAAACAGGTTGCGGATCAGCGCGACGTTCACGCTCATGATCGCGCTCGCGCCGAAGCCCTGCACGATCCGCGCCGCCGTCAGCTGCGGCAGCGTCGACGCGAGCGAGCAGCCGAGCGACGCAAGCGTAAACACCGCGAGGCCCGCGATATACACGCGCTTGTGGCCGACGATATCGCCGAGCGACGCGAACGGCAGCAGCGTCGCGACCATCGCGAGCTGGTATGCGTTGATGATCCACACCGATGCGGCCGGCGACGCGTGCAGGTCGATGGCGATCGCGGGCAGCGCGGTGTTCGCGATCGCAGTGTCGAGCGTCGCGAGCGCGACGGCCAGCAGCACGGCGGACATCGCGCGCCAGTTGACGGCCGGCTCCCGGGCGCCGGCGGGGGAAGCGAATTCGGACAAGATGAGGCTCGGCTGACGAGCGACGCACGGCGTCGCGGATTGAGCGGCGCGGCGGCGCATGCCATGCGGTGAAACCGGTTCACGTGCCGTCGCGACCCGTATTGTTGCAGAGCCCCATCGAACCTGCAGGCAAGCGCGCCGTCAGTTAGCGAAACGAAAGCTTCGGCATGCCGCGCCGGCTGCGCGGCATCGTCGAGGGCGCAACGATCGCGTTACGTCACCGCACGTCGCGCGTTGCGTCCGCGCAGCCATTCGAGCGCGAGCAGCAGGCTCGTCGAGAAGATGATCAGGATCGTCGCGAGCGCGGCGATCGTCGGGCTGATGTTCTCGCGAATGCCGGTGAACATCTGGCGCGGCAGCGTCGTCTGGTCCGCGCCGGCGAGGAACAGCGTGACGACGACTTCGTCGAACGACGTCGCGAATGCGAACAGCGCGCCCGACATCACGCCCGGCGCGATCACCGGCAGCGTCACGCGAAAGAACGTCGTGACGGGATTCGCGCCGAGCGACAGGCTCGCGCGCACCAGGTTCTGGTTGAAGCCCTGCAGTGTCGCGGCGACCGTCGTCACGACGAACGGCACGCCGAGCGCGGCGTGCGCGGCGATCAGCCCCGTGTAGGTATTCGCGAGCCCGAGCGGCGCGAAGAACAGGTACATGCCGACGCCGACCACGACGACGGGCACGATCATCGGCGACAGCAGCACGGCCATCAGGAGCCCCTTGCCGCGGAAGTCCGCCTTGGTGAGGCCGATCGCGGCGAGCGTGCCGAGCACGGTCGCGACGACGGTTGCCGACGGCGCGACGATGAAGCTGTTCTTCGCGGCCATCCGCCACTCGTCGGACGCGATCAGGTTCTCGTACCAGCGCGTCGAGAAGCCGGGGATCGGATAGACGAGGAACGTGCTCGACGAGAACGACAGCGGCACGATCGCGAGCACCGGCAGGATCAGGTACAGCAGCGTCAGCACGACGAGTACGCGCAGCGCGACATACCACGCGCGTTCGACGAACGACATGTGCGGCGCGAACAGCGGCCTGGCGAGTTTCATGGTCGACATCCCCTTCCCGTTTCCCTGTGCCCGGCGCTCAGCCGAGGCTCACGTTCGAGCGCGTGAAGCGCCCGTACACCGCATACAGCACCAGCGTCGCCACGAGCAGCAGCCCGCCGAGCGCGCACGCCATGCCCCAGTTGATCGTCACGTTCGTGAAGTACGCGACGTAGTAGCTGACCATCTGGTCGTTCGGCCCGCCGAGCAGCGCGGGCGTGATGTAGTAGCCGATCGCGAGGATGAACACGAGCAACGCGCCCGCGCCGACGCCCGGATAGGTCTGCGGCACGTACACGCGCCAGAACGCCGCGAACGGATGGCTGCCGAGCGATACGGCCGCGCGCTGGTAGGTCGGCGGGATCGACTTCATCACGCTGTACAGCGGCAGGATCATGAACGGCAGCAGGATGTGCGTCATCGAGATGTACACGCCGACGCGATTGAACAGCAGCGTCAGCGGATGCGAGATCAGCCCGCTGCCGATCAGTGCCTTGTTGATCAGCCCCTCGCTTTGCAGCAGCACGATCCACGCGGCCACGCGCACCAGCACCGACGTCCAGAACGGAATCAGCACCAGGATCATCACGAGGTTCGCGCGCCGATCCGACAGCGTCGAGATCCAGTATGCGAGCGGATAGCCGAGCAGCAGCGCGAACAGCGTGACCGCGACGCCGATCACGAACGTGCGGCCGAAGATCGCGAGATAGATCGACTGGTCGGGATCGGCCTGCACGATCCGGCCGAAGCCGTCCTCCTTGTGGTCGAGCGCGGCGAGCAGGTAGAACGGCGACACCTGGCTGCCGTTCTTCGCGATCGCCTGCCAGTACGCGGCATCGCCCCAGCGCGCATCGAGGTCGAGCAGTTTCGCGCGCGTTTGCGCGGGCGTCAGCGCCGCGACGGCATCGTTGTCGCCCTTCAGCGGCATCGCACGCGCCGTCTTCGCGACGAGCGAGCGGTAGCCGGGAATCTCGGTGTTCAGGCGCCGCGCGAGCGCGCCCATCGCCTCGCTGTCGGCGACCTTCGTCATGTCGGCCGCGAGCGCGACGTACGCAGCGTCGGCCGGCGGCGCCTTGCGGTCCCAGCCCGACAGCGCGGCGACCGTTTTCGGCAGCGCGGTCGCGATCTCGGGGTTCTGCACCGCGCGCGTGAGCAGCGTGCCGATCGGCACGACGAAAATGAGTAGCAAGAAGATCGCGAGCGGTGCGACCAGCAGCAGCGCCATCGTGCGCTTGCGGGCCTCGGCGGCCTTCAGTTCGCGCTTGAGCGCGGCTGTCGACGGCGAGGAAGGAGCGATCGTCATCGTGTTCAACGGTTCTCTCCGGCCGGGCTCGATCCGGCGGAATGCCGCGCGACGCGTTCGGCGCGTCGCGCGGCAGGTTGCATCAGGACAGCCTGAAGACGGTTACTTCGTGGCCCACGCGCTGAAGCGCTGCTCGAGCTCGTCGCTGTGGTCGGTCCAGAAGCCGATGTCCTCCAGCACCGCGTTCTTGCCGTTGGCCGGCGAGTTCGGCAGGTTCGCGAGCGTCTTCGCGTCGAGCGACTTGATCGCCACGACGTTCGTCGGGCCGTACGCGATGTGCTGCGCATACCCTTGTTGCGGCTTCGGCATGAGCGTGTACGCGATGTACTGCTCGGCCAGTGCCTTGTTCGGCGAGCCCTTCGGAATCGCCCAGTAGTCGAGATCGTAGATGCTGCCGTTCCATACGACCTTCAGGTTCTTGCCTTCCTTCTGCGCGGCATCGATGCGGCCGTTGTACGCGGTCGACATCACGACGTCGCCGGCAACCAGGAACTGCGGCGGCTGCGCGCCGGCTTCCCACCACTGGATATACGGCTTCAGCTCGTCGAGCTTCTTGAACGCGCGGTCCTGGCCGGCCTTCGTGCCGAGCACCTTGTACACGTCCTTCGTCGCGACGCCGTCAGCCATCAGCGCGAACTCGAGGTTGTAGCGCGCGCCCTTGCGCATCCCGCGCTTGCCGGGGAATTTCTTCACGTTCCAGAAATCGGCCCAGCCGGTCGGCGCGGACTTCAGCTTGTCCGCGTTGTAGGACAGCGCGGTCGACCACACGAAGAAGCCGACGCCGCACACCTGCGGCGCTTCCGGAATCAGGTCGGACTTCTTCGCGATCTTCGACCAGTCGAGCTTCTCGTACAGCCCTTCGTCGCAGCCGCGGTTCAGGTCGCCCGATTCGACTTCGACCACGTCCCAGTTGACGTGCTTCGCCTCGACCATCGCCTTCACTTTCGCCTGCTCGCCGTTGTACTCGACGGCCGTGACCTTGTTGCCGGTCGCCTTCTCGAACGGCTGGTTGAATGCGGCCTTCTGCGCGTCGCCGTTCGCGCCGCCGAAGTTGACGACCGTGAGTTCGGCCGCCGTGGCCGATGCGCCGACGACAGCCAGTGCCAGTGCGAGCGCGGTGCGACGTGCGGTAGAGCTTGCTCCGTTCATGATGGTTCCTCTCCTCTCGTGGTGGAAATGGGCTTTGTTGTTGACGACGTGCTACGGAAAAACGGTGAAACCCGGTGTCAGGCGAACACGCGCAGGTGCTCGGGCGCGAAGGCGAGCGCGACCGGTGAGCCGGGCGCGAACGCGTGGAGCGCATCCGTGCCGAGCGGCACCTTCACGAAGCATTCGTCCTGGCCCGGCAGCGCGCAGCGCATGCGCACGTGATCGCCGAAATAAATGAGACTGCGCGCCTCGCCTGTCACGCGGTTCGCGGCGGCACCATTGGCGCGACCGTTGGCCGCAAGGCTCATGCGTTCGGGGCGGATGCAGGCGACGGCCGGCGCGCCTTCGGCCGCATCGCCGATGCGGCGCCCGACGAGCTGCGTGCCGTCGTCGAGCCGGAATTCGCAGAAGTCGCCGTTGACGCGCGCGATGGTGCCACGCAGCCGGTTGCTGTCGCCGATGAAGTTCGCGACGAATTCGTTGCACGGCGATTCGTACAGGCAATCGACGGTATCGAGCTGCTGCACGATGCCCTTGTCGAACACGGCGACGCGATCGGACATCGTCAGCGCCTCGCCCTGGTCGTGCGTCACGTAGACGAAGGTCACGCCGAGCTTCTCGTGCAGCGCCTTCAGTTCGTACTGCATGTGTTCGCGCAACTGCTTGTCGAGCGCGCCGAGCGGCTCGTCCATCAGCACGAGCTTCGGCTCGAACACGAGGGCACGCGCGAGCGCGATGCGCTGCTGCTGGCCGCCCGACAACTGTGCCGGATAGCGCTTCGCGAAGCGTTCCATCTGCACCATCTTCAGCGCATGCGCGACGCGCTCCACGCGCTCGGCGGCGGACAGCTTGCGCACCGTCAGCGGATACGCGACGTTCTGCTCGACCGTCAGGTGGGGAAACAGCGCGTAGTTCTGGAACACCATGCCGATGTTGCGCTTGTGCGGCGGCACGGTATTCAGCAGTTCGCCGTCGAGCCAGATTTCACCGCCCGTCGGAAACTCGAAGCCCGCCAGCATCATCAGGCAGGTGGTCTTGCCCGAGCCGGACGGCCCGAGCAGCGTCAGGAATTCCCCTCGGTGGATGTCGAGGTCGAGCGATTTGACGACCAGCGTCTCGCCGTCGTAGGTCTTCCGCACGCCGCGAAAGCTGACGATCACATCATCGGACTTCATCGTGGCTGTCCCCTTGCTGCGTGACAATTGATTTTAGGATGAGAGTCACTATACGGCGCGCACGGTCCTACAATAGGGAACCATTTCAATATTCCGCGTGGGACCACTTTGGATACCGTCATCGTCGCCGACTGGCTCTCCGGCCGCCTCGACCGCAGCTCGCCCGAACCGATGTACCGGCAGTTGCTGCAACTGATGCAGCAGGCCATCCTGACCGGGGAATTGGGGCCAGGCACAAAACTGCCGAGTTCGCGCACGCTCGCGGCCGACCTGTCGATCGCGCGCAATACCGTGCTGCACGTGTACGACCAGCTGACCGCCGAAGGCTACGTGCTGACGACGACCGGCAGCGGCACCTACGTGGCCGACACACGGCCGGACGCCGCCGTCATCCACGCGCCGGGCGCCGCGCCGCCCCCGTCAGCCGCCGGCGAACCACCGCTGCCGGACGCGCACGGCGGCCTGTCGATGCGCGGCCGGCAGCTGATCGAGCACGCAGGCGTGTCGCGACGTCAATGGGGCGCGTTCATGCCGGGCGTGCCGGACGTATCGGAATTCCCGAGCCGCACCTGGAGCCGCCTGCAGGCGCGACTGTGGAAGGAAGCAAATCCCGAGCTGCTGACCTATGCGCCGGGCGGCGGCTACCGGCCGCTGCGACGCGCGCTCGCCGACTACCTGCGCGTCGCGCGCTCGGTCAAATGCTCGCCGGATCAGGTGATCATCACGACCGGCATCCACCAGTCGATCGACCTCGCGGTGCGGCTGCTGTCCGACATCGGCGATCGCGCGTGGGTCGAGGAGCCGTGCTACTGGGGCGTGCGCAGCGTGCTGCAGGCGACCGGCCTCACGCTCACGCCGGTGCCGGTCGACCAGGAAGGCATCGATCCGAGCGCGAGCGACATGCAGCAGCCGCCGCGGCTCGTGCTCGTCACGCCGTCGCACCAGTATCCGCTCGGGATGGTGATGAGCCTCGCGCGGCGCCGGATGCTGCTCGAATACGCGCGCCGGCACCGCTGCTGGATCATCGAGGACGACTACGACAGCGAATTCCGCTACGGCAGCCGGCCGCTCGCGTCGCTGCAGGGGCTCGACGACGGCGGCCGCGTGATCTACGTCGGCAGCCTCGGCAAGATGCTGTTCCCGGGCCTGCGGATGGGCTACATGGTCGTGCCCGAGCATCTGGTCGACACGTTCCGCACCGGGCTGTCGGAGCTGTATCGGGAGGGCCAGCTGATGCAGCAGGCCGTGCTCGCCGAGTTCATCATGGACGGGCACCTGACTTCGCACGTCAGACGAATGCGCACGCTGTACGGCGAGCGCCGGCAATTGCTGATCGATGCGATCCATGCGCGCTTCGGCGACGCGCTGCCGGTGATGGGCGACGAAGCCGGCCTGCATCTGGTGCTCGGCCTGCCCGACACATGCGACGATCGCGCGGTCACGCAAAGCGCATTCGACGCGGGCGTGATCGTGCGCCCGCTGACCAGCTACTACAGCCGGCTGGACACGGCACGCCGCGGCCTGCTGCTCGGCTATGCATGCGTCGCGCACGAAGGCATCGGCCCCGCGTTCGACACGCTCGCGGCAACCATCGAACAGCACCTGCCGCGGCATTTCACGCGCGCGGCGTGATGGCGTGCGCCATCGTTCGTCATCGCGCGCCAGCCGCGCCGCGGTCGAGCGACGTCGCTCGCACCGCTTCGCCGGACTTCGTGAACATGCGCTGCCTTAGCGCGGCGATCTGCGCGTCGCGATCCTGCGGCGACAGCCCGGCCGCGTCGATCTGCGCGCGCTGCGCCGCATAGTCGGCGTAGCGGTTCTGCCACGACGCGTCGTCCTCCTGCATCTGCGCGACGCGCGCAGCGGCGTCAGGCCCGAGCGTCTGCGTCAGTTGCGCGCGCATCGCGTCGGGCGTCGCCCCGCTCTTCTGCAATTGCGCGATCTGCTCGATCGCGGCCTGCTGCCGGTCGGCCTTCTGCCGTGCCGCGCGTTCGTCGGCCGGCATCTGCTGCGCGAGCGCCGCGAGCCGCTCCGCCTTCTGCGCATCCGTCAGCGTGCGGTCCTGCGCAATCTTCAGCCGGGCGAGATCGTAGCGCTGCCGCCACTGCTCGGCGCCGAAGAACGGCTGGCTCCAGTCGCCGAGCGTCCGGTACGCGATCGACACGCGCTGGTCGAGCGCGAGCTGCACCGCACCGAGATCCGACTTGTCGACCGCGCCGGCGTCCGGCAGCTTCGCGAGCGCGTCGAGATACGCGCGATATCGATGCCAGACGTCGAGCGCCTCGGGCTGCGCCATCGTGCCGTCGAGCTGCGCGGCGATCTCGCGCACGACGAGCGCATCGAGCGCGGTCGCGCTCAGGTCGCTCTGCGCGCTCAGGCAGTAGTCGAAGAAATCACGAACCGCGCGCGACTTCGCGAGATGGCCGCGGGGATCGAGCGGCAGCCGCGGCGCGCTGGAACCGGCGAGCGGCGACGGCAGGCCCGCGCTCGCCGGCAATGCTGCCTGCGGCGGTGCGGCG